>DATAEX010000549.1:0-11245 GCA_036257765.1 Bacteroidales bacterium | reverse complement strand
CGGAGATTTGAAGACAACGATGTACATCAGATCGGATATCTTCCCGAGGAAAGAGGCCTTTACAAGAAAATGAAAGTCGGTGAGCAGGCTCTTTACTTTGCCCGGCTGAAAGGCATGAGCAAAAGCGAAGCGATCCGGCATCTGAAACACTGGTTCACGAAATTTGAGATACAGGCCTGGTGGAACAAGAAGGTTGAAGAACTGTCGAAGGGTATGCAGCAGAAAGTGCAGTTCATCACAACCATTATACATAAGCCAAAATTGCTCATTTTCGATGAGCCATTCAGCGGTTTTGACCCGATCAATGTAAATCTTCTCAAAAATGAAATCATAGAATTGAAAAAAAGCGGTTCGACGATTATTTTTTCCACGCATGACATGGGTTCTGTTGAAGAATTGTGCGATTATATTACACTGATCAATAAATCGAAAACCCTTCTTGAAGGTGCTGTTCACGATATCAAAATGAAATACAAGGAGAATGCCTTTGAGATCGGCTTCAGGGGTAGTCCCGGCGCTGTAATCGGTAAGCTCAATGGTTATTGCCAGGTGACAGATCAGTATGAAGAAAGAGGTAATAATTTTATCCGGATCAAAGCAGAAAGGTCGTTTTCAGGCAATGATATGCTGGGTCTCATTCTTCCCGTTGCCACAGTAACTTCTTTCAATGAGATCATTCCCACCATGAACGAGATCTTTATTAATGTGGTTGAAGCACAAAACAAGCAAAATACGTCGAACAATGAGTAAAATAGGCCTGATTGTAGGACGTGAATATATCACACGTGTAAGGAAAAAGTCATTTATTATTATGACTATCATTGGTCCGATCCTATTTGCAGCTCTTATTATATTGCCCGGGTGGCTGACAACGGTTGAGGATACGGAAATTCTGGATATTGCAGTTGTGGAGTATAATTCACAAGGCCAGCCTGTTCCCGCGGATCAGCAATTTTTCAGGAATGTGATCCCCGACAAGCCGAACATGAAGTTTATTTATCTTGATAATGCCCGGCTTCCCGATATTCTTAAGGCTTTTGATGCTGCACAGTATGATGGTGTTCTATACCTTCCGCAAACACTTGTCTCTGCGGGAAAACAGGCCACCGTGGAGTTTTATTACCGCAAACCGCCGGGAGTCGGACTGGAATCTCACATTGCACATTCAATTGAAAAATTCCTTTTCGATAACAAGCTGATCATAAAAAATATACCGGCTGAAGTTGTGGAATCGCTTGAAACAAAAGTCAGTCTTTCACGCATCAACTGGAAAAACTGGCAGAACAAAGAAGAGGACATCACCGATGTAAAACGCGGACTTGGTTATGTTGCCGGCTTTCTGATTTACATATTCATTTTTATGTTCGGTGCCCAGGTTATGCGGGGTGTACTCGAAGAGAAAACCAGCCGGGTGGTAGAAGTGATCATTTCTTCGGTTACTCCGTTCCAGCTGATGATGGGGAAGATCATTGGAATTGCGCTTATAGGGCTCACACAGTTTGTTGCCTGGCTTATGCTCACTGCTGGCCTGGCGACTTTTACACAGCAGATATTTTTAACTCCCAATACGAAAACAGGCACTGTCATGACTTCTCCTGCAGATATTATGCAGAACGTGCCCGAAGCCGCCAACCAGGCGCAAGCTGCAGGTATAGATAATAATGAATTCGCACAAATCGTCAGCAAGGCACTCAACCAACTGGGTCAAATCAATATTCCTTTAGTTGTCGGTGCATTTCTTTTCTATTTCCTCGGAGGTTACCTGCTGTATGGCTCGTTGTTTGCCGCTATAGGAGCTGCAGTTGATAATGAAACCGATACACAGCAGTTTATGTTACCCATAACTATTCCGCTGATCATCGGACTTTTTGTAATGATCAATTCCTTTCTGAATCCTTCCGGCAAGCTTGCGGTGTGGTTTTCGATGATCCCGCTGACTTCACCTATTGTGATGATGGCAAGGATTCCCTTTGGGGTTCCCGCAACTCAGCTTCTCGCATCAGTTGCCCTCTTGGTGATAACGTTCATCGGAACCGTATGGCTTGCAGCTAAAATCTACCGCACCGGCATTTTGATGTATGGTAAAAAGATAAGTTACGGGGAGTTGTGGAAGTGGATAAGGTATTGAGAGAGCAGCCTGGAGTTTAGGGGTTTAGGGGTTTAGGCTGTTAGCCGTGCGGGGTTTGAGAGGCAGAACATGAGAATGTATATCGCGTTTATTTACTGTCGGTTAAACCGGGATTTTTTTTTCCGGTAAAATTCTGTATTTTAGCAAAGATATAGCCTAATGATTCTGGATATTTCATAATTAAAAGTATGCGTATATCTGTTATAGACTTAGGAACCAATACTTTTAACCTGCTGATAGTGGAGACGGGAGAGGATCAGGCCTACAAAATCATTTACAACAATAAACTTCCCGTTAAACTGGGTAAAAGCGGCATTGATAAAAAAGAAATCCGACCTGATGCAATCACCAGGGGAATGAATGCCCTTGAAAGACACCTTAATACCATCCAGGAGTTCAAATCTGACAAAACTTATGCGTTTGCCACTTCAGGAATCCGGAGTGCGCGTAACGGAGAACAATTCGTCAAAATGATACATCAGCGCTTCGGAATGGAAGTTGAGATCATTTCGGGCGACCGTGAAGCAGAGCTTATTTATCACGGCGTAAAACAGGCAGTCAATCTTAATGAAGAAAAGGTGCTGATCCTGGATATCGGTGGCGGAAGCGTAGAATTGATCATTGCCGACAAAGAGACCATCTTCTGGAAAAAAAGCTATCCCCTCGGAGTAGCCAGACTTCTCGCGAAATTTAAGCCCTCCGATCCTATATCGATTGAAGAAATTGAATTCATATCGAATTATCTCGAGGAAAGGCTTTCTGACTTGTTTGAAGAATTCCGCAAGCATAAAATTCATACGCTGGTAGGCGCTTCCGGATCCTTTGAAACAATTGCTGCAATGATCCGCGCGGATGATCCGTCGTTTGAATCCGAGACCGGTACCATACCGCAATCTGTTGAAATTGATCTCACTGATTTTGAGAATCTTTACCAGAAACTCATCAATTCCACGCTTAAGGAAAGAAAACAGATGAAAGGGCTGGAAAGTATGAGGCTCGAGATGATCGTTGTGGCAACTCTGATCGTAAAATTTATTCTGCAAAAACTTAAGATAACCCGGCTGGTGCAGTCCAACTTCGCATTAAAGGAAGGCGTTGTTTATGAGTTGCTCAACCTCAAGACCGTTACGCTTTAAATGGCCAATATCCTGGTAATTGATGACGAAAAGAGCATCCGCAATACATTGCAGGAGGTTCTTGAATATGAAAATCATAAAGTAGATCTGGCTACCAATGGTGCCGAAGGAATTGAACTTTTTGGAAGTAATTCCTATGATATTGTATTGTGTGATATTAAAATGCCGGGAATGGACGGCATTGAGGTGCTGGAAAAGCTTCATGAAAAGGCACATGATGTTCCCATAATAATGATCTCAGGTCATGGAAACATCGATACCGCCGTTGAAGCTATTAAAAAGGGCGCATATGACTTCATTGAAAAGCCGCTCGACCTCAACAGGTTGTTGGTTACCATGCGGAATGCCATGGAACGCAATGACCTTGTAAGTGAAACCAAGGTTCTCAAGCGCCGCATCAGCAAAACCTATGATATAGTGGGGGAATCTCCGGCAATTAAAAAAGTGAAGGAGATGATAGAGCGGGTTGCACACACCGATGCCAGAGTTTTGGTCACGGGCGATAACGGAACCGGAAAAGAACTTGTGGCACGCTGGCTGCATGAAAAAAGTCCCAGGGCTCTGTTGCCTTTTGTGGAAGTAAATTGCGCCGCTATACCTTCAGAGCTCATAGAAAGCGAATTGTTCGGCCATGAAAAGGGCGCTTTTACGTCAGCTATCAAACAACGAAAGGGTAAGTTTGAGCAAGCTCATGGGGGTACGCTTTTCCTCGATGAAGTGGGCGACATGAGCCTTTCTGCACAGGCTAAGGTACTGAGGGCATTACAGGAACATAAAATAAGCCGCGTAGGGAGTGATAAGGATATTGAAGTTGATGTTAGGGTTATTGCAGCCACAAATAAGAATCTTAAGGACGAAATAAACCAGAAGAATTTCAGGGAAGACCTTTATCACCGGCTTTCTGTAATCATTATTCATGTGCCTTCGCTGAACGAAAGACTTGAAGATTTACCGGTGCTTGCCCATTACTTCATCGAACAGATTTGCTCGGAATACGGCCGTTCAAAAACCAATATACTTCCTGATGCGATTGCGGAACTGAAAAAAATCAACTGGACCGGTAACGTAAGGGAATTCAGAAATGTACTGGAAAGGCTCATTATCCTTTCAGATAAGGAGATCACGGCAGAAGACGTACTCGCTTACGCACAGCCGATATCTAAATGATACCACAAAACCGGAACATCATACTTTTTGCCATTTACCTGGTGCTGATCACCGGTTTGACAATTATTTACGATTATCCCGAAACCCTGCTGAAAAGGCCGCAATCCATCCATAACTGGCGACAGTGCGACGGTGCTTCCATTGCCCTGAATTATTACCAGGAGGGCATGCACTTCTTTAAGCCTCAAACCCACATGCTGTATTCGGATAATTATACAACCGGATATTCTGCTCCAAGTGAAATACCCATACTGTATTATTTTGTTGCCATCCTTTATAAGATCTTCGGTTACCACGATTATATCTTCAGGGCCGTCAACCTTCTCATATTTTATATCGGGCTCTTTTACCTGTTCAGGCTGGCCGATAAGATCCTTAAGGATGTATTTTATGCTGCAGTAGTTACCGTAATGATCTTTACAGCCCCGGTGCTTGTGTATTATGCCAATAATTTTATGCCGAACTCAGTGGCGCTATCATTTTCAATTATTGCATGGTATTATTTTTACAAGCATTGCCTGAACGGCAGGACAAAGACATTTTTACTGTCTGTGCTGTTTTTTGGAGTCGCAGCAACTATGAAGATAACTGAGCTTACGGGACCGATCATATTAATTATTCTTCTTACTGGCGACAGACTGGGGATATTTAAACTTGGTTTGCACAACAAATTTGGTTTGAAAATCACTTCAGTGCTGGCAATATTTGCTATAGTCGGAGGTTGGGTCATGTATGCAAAATATTTTAATAGTTTGCATCATTCCACGCAATTCTCCACTTTCATTTTCCCATTATGGAATATGAAAAGGGAGGCAATCGATTTTACCCTGCATAAAATAAATGTGATCTGGTTTAAAGATTACTTTTATCCGGCTACATTCTGGTTAATGGTAGGTTGTCTTATTGTAATGTTCATTTTGTGGATGCGTTCAGATAAGATAATCAAATGGATATGTTTTGCTGAAGTAATCGCCCTGATTGCCTTTTCTATCTTATGGTTTGAGGCTATGGGCGATCATGATTACTTTTATATTGGATTTTATGTCTTACCTGCCTTTCTGTTCATTAACTTCTTTTTAGTACTAAAAAGTTCAGGTCTCAGTAAAATCAATGCATCCATAATCCGGTTTGTTTTCCTTGGAGTTATTGTAATTAATGTTTACTATGCCAGGGAAAGACATTCATTGAGATACCACGGGTCGTGGATGAACGATTACGAAGAGATGAAGGATATGTATACAATAGGTCCCTGGCTCAACGAAACCGGAATCCGCCAGGATGATACGGTAATCTTTTATCCAAGTGTATATATAAGGCCACTCTACCTGATGAATGTAAAAGGCTGGACCATATTTAACCACGATTCAGCAACTGCAGAGATTGAGGAGCGAGACAATTTACTGATGTCGACTTTTTCCGGAAACGGAGCTGAGTACTTTGTAACGAATGACATAAAGTCTGCGGTTGCCTACAAGCCATTTGAGCCATACATGAAAGATCTCTATGCAAAGTATAAAAGCATTTTTATCTTTCGGTTACCTCCAAGGCAACAAAATTTCAATCCTGGAGATTCGTTGTTAATTAATTACTAATCTGCAAGAATTGAATTTACTAAGCACAGGCATCGTTGTCCGGTCATCAAATTTGCTCCTGATTCCTCTGATTTTTCTGTTTACTTCATTCGTTTACGTTTTTTTTGGAGGAGTATATTTATACGGCGTGGATCCGGAGTTTAATTATCTTTTTAACGGTATTTCACTGGCTCATCTTAAGCTTCATCTCAATGCTGTTGGTCACCCCGGAACGCCCATACAGATACTTATAGCCATTGTTGCACAGATAGTCCATCTTTTCCGTCCGGGACAATCAATTTGGGATGATGTGATGCTTCATCCCGAATTCTATATAAAATCGACAATATACACGGCTAATGTTGTAAATGCACTTTTCCTGCTGATACTTGGATATAAAACTTACAAATACACAAAAAGCATGATAACAGCAATGGTTCTGCAAATCAGTCCCTTTGCCTTTCTCATGACTCTTGAGATATCGTTCAGGCTTATGCCAGAACTCATAATGATCTCACTTATCAGCTGCTGGATAATTTTGCTTGTGAAAATGATTTACGAACCACCTGAACAACGTAATATCAAAAAGTACAGTCTTTTGTTCGGTATCCTCTTTGGAATCAGTCTTGCTGATAAACTCACATTTATTACTTTTTTCTTTCTTCCCATGTTTCTCTTACCGGGAATCCTGTCTAAGATAAGATACTCATTGATTTCTATAATCTCATTTGCCCTGTTCGCTTTTCCTGCAATGCTGAACTTTCACAAATTTTCCGGATGGGTCACCGATATTTTTATACATAAAGGCCCTTACGGGACAGGTGCAGAAGGAGTTGTAGACTGGCAGGTTTTTTTCGCCAATTTATCTATACTCCTGAAAAATACACTTCAACTTTGGATACCACTATTAATCACTCTCATCCTGGCTTTTTTTTCAATCAGGGATGCCCGGAAAGATCTTAGAGTAAGGCTTGCATTTGGAATCGCCACTACCGTAATCCTGCATTATGCAATTACGTCAAAACATTATGCATTTTACTATTTCACACCTTCGCTTCTTTTTACTGTATTTTTGGCCTTTTTGTCCTGTCTGTTGATTGGAAGGATATTCCCTCAAGTTGAAAAGAAAAAATTCCCGGAATACTTGCTGATCATTTTTACCCTGGTATTAATTATAAATGTGTTGCCTAAACTGAACCGGCAGATGTCTGGGTTGCAAAACCGGAATAAATCTATAAAAAGCGCCATGCATAAATTTGAGCCCTATCTCAGCAGCAAAGAACCTAAGATTGTATGTGCTTATTATTACGGAGGGGCTTCAATCGAGTATTCACTTCTTTTTGGTTTACTTGAAAGTGGTAAATATAAAAGAGAACTAAATATGGAATTTCAAAAGCATTATCCGTCAACAATCATATATTTACCCTGGGCAGATAGTTTCTACGATGGTGTCAACACTTCAGATCCTGATAATTTTCTGGTACCCGATACCAGATATATATTGTATATCGCTGATTATTCGCAGGAATTGTTAAATAAGCTACTTGCCCGACTGAACACAGATAAGCTGTTATATAAACAGGAGATCGACTTAATCGAAAAATCGGATGAAACCAGGGAAGCGATCTATTCTTTTAAACTGACAGGAAAGAATGACTGAATGTATAATTTGTGGTAGCCGGCAATTCGTGACCATATATGGCAAAACGCTGAAACGTTGCAATTCATGCGGATTTACTACAGCAAACATGGATATCACTGAGGACGTTCTGAAGGCTACATACAGCCTGAATTATTTTAAAGGCGAAGAATACATGGATTATCTTCGTGACAAGCAGGTTCTGCAGCTTAATTTTGAAAAACGAATTCCTGTTATAAAGAATATCCTTAAATCCGGACCCCCTATTGATAATAGCCTTGAAATAGGCTGTGCTTATGGTTTTTTCGGCGAGATCCTTTTAAAGCACTTTAATACCCTTTATAAAGGAATCGATGTGGTTCCTGAAGCAATCAGTTATGGAAGGGAACATTTTAAACTTGAGCTGATCAGCGGCAGTTACCCTGATCTGCCGGCACCATCTTCTCCCTGGTCTGACGTTTTTATGTGGGATGTGATAGAGCACCTGAAAGATCCCCAAATATTTCTGCAGAAAGCTTATAAAGAAATGAAGCCCGGGGGTCGCATATACATTTCAACCGGCGATATCGCCTCTTTACTACCACGCCTTCAGGGAAAAAAATGGCGCATGATCCATCCTCCCAGCCATATTCATTATTTCAGCAAAAAGACGCTTGCCATGATTTTAGAGAAAACCGGATTTTCAGAAATAAGCACCAGGTATCTTCCTGTATACAGGAGTGTACGTCAGATTTATTATTCATTGTTTTTATTAAATAAAACCGGAAAAATCTCCGCCAAACTCTTTAACTTAATACCCTCACAATGGCACATTCCGGTTAACACATATGATATTATGTGCATGACAGCCATTAAAAAGTAATTACTGCCTTAAATTCCGCCACATGGATATAACCCGGATTGGAATTATAGTTCCCTGTTACAATGAACAGGAAATAATCGGGACTTCCGTTTCAAGTCTGTTAGAACTACTTGACCGCTACACGGCTGACGGATTGATTTCCGGTGACAGCTTTATAGGTATCGTTGATGACCGGAGCACCGATAACACATGGGAAATCATTCGCAAAATGACCGCTGCCAGTTCAAAAATAAAAGCTGTCCGTCTTTCTTCAAACAGGGGACATCAGTATGCATTGCTGGCGGGATTAATGGAGTTCAACAGATTCGCCGACTGCCTGATTTCTATTGATGCCGACCTGCAGGATGATATGCTGGTAATCGGCGAAATGATACGCAGATTCAGGGAAGGAAATGAGATTGTATATGGAGTGAGGAAGGACAGGCACAATGACAGCATGTTTAAAAGATATTCTGCACAAGGATTTTATAGAATTCTGAGGGTTTTTAATAAACAGGCAATTTTTAATCATGCTGATTTCAGGCTCACCAGCCGGAAAGTACTGGATGAATTCAAAAATTTCACCGAAGTCAATCTCTATCTGAGAGGCATATTCCCCTCAATGGGATTTAATACTGCCATTGTATATTATAACCGGAAAAAACGCCTGGCAGGAACCACAAAATACCCGTTAAAAAGAATGGTTTCCCTTGCACTCGACGGTATTACCTCCTTTAGCACAGTTCCGCTCCGTATGATCAGCATGATCGGCTTTCTGGTATTTCTTATCTGTGTTATCCTGATAATTTATGCATTGATAGGATACTTCCATCACAGAACAGTTCCAGGCTGGTTTTCAACTGTTCTTCCATTTTATTTCCTTGGTGGGATCCAGATACTTTGCATAGGCATAATAGGCGAATATCTGGGCAAGATATACAAGGAAGTGAAACGCAGACCAAGGTATATAATTGACGATCGTATTCTGTAATGACAGTCACGTCTTTTTCAGATGAGCAGTTCAGACATATCTATCCTGATGGTATTGAAAACCATTACTGGAATCATGCCAGGAACAGGATCATATTAAGGTTTTTAAAGCGGCAATGTCTCGACAGTGAACCGATCCTTGAGATCGGCGGGGGAAGAGGTGTAGTGGCGAAATTTCTGCATGACAAACGGATTAATATAACCAGTGTTGAACTGGCTCCTGTTAATCCTGTTGAAGGAACTGACGGATACTTTTTCAGCAATACGGACGCCTTTGAACTTTCTATTGATAAAAGATCAAGATATTCCCTAATACTTCTGCTCGATGTTTTAGAGCATATGGAGAATCCGGCGTCATTCATTTCAAAGATCATCCGGAATTTCCCTAATCTGAAATACTTGCTTGTGACCGTTCCGGCACGTCAGGAATTATGGACTAATTATGATGATTTTAACGGGCATTTCAGAAGATATTCCATTCTCACGTTACACCGCATCTCAGAAGAAATCCGGTTTTCAACCGGCGGCTACTTCAATCATATATTATATCCGTTTTTTCTTTTATTTGCAAGACTCATCAGGAAAAGAGAAATAGTTTTAAAGGCACCGGAGGGTTTAATGATACCTTTTCACCGGTTTCTTTCATGGATTCTTCAGTTAGATTATATTATCATGCCTGCAGGCTGGCGGGGAACTTCCTGTATAGGCCTGTTCAGAATTGAGAAATCATCCTATGAATATACCTCGAAATAATTTTATTAGCCCAATCTTAAAGCAACTGAAAGATCGTCATATGATCCTTTTATTGCTTGCAGTAATTTTGTTCACATCAATTTATACGATTCAGGTTGTATGGAATCACCATTGTTTCAGAACGTATGCCCTTGATTATGGATTTTATAACCAGGCCATATGGGATTTTGCTCACTTTCGTTCAAATACTAATACGATCCTCGAACCACCACTTCCCAATTATTTTCAGGTTCATCCCGGGTTTACGCTGATCTGGATTCTTCCCCTTTACTGGATTTTTTACCCGCTTTTCGGCAGTTATACTCTTCTGATCATCCAGAATATCTTTATTATTGCCGGGGGATTGGCTACTTATGCTCTTATCAGGCGAAAGACGAATGATCGTTGGATAGCGCTACTTGCATTTTTACACTTTAACCTGATCTGGGGACATTACAGTGCACTGGCTGCTGATTATATTGATACAACAATTGCATCCTCTTTGGTTCCTTTATTTATTCTGATGTTTGACAAAAGGAAATATTTTGCTGCGACTGTGGTGTTTCTTTTTGTTATCACATGTAAAGAAAATATGCCAATATGGCTGTTCTTTATTTCAGCTGCATTATTTTTTATTTATAGGGAAAGACCTTCAAGAATCGCATCTTTAGGATTCGGATTCTTCAGCATCATCTATTTCATATTTATCTTCACTGTGCTTATTCCGTATTTTGAGGATCCGCATCGTCCTTATGGGTTCTTTCAATACTCTGCCTTAGGTGATAATCCGGCGAAGGCTGTCCTTTATATTTTAAAGCATCCGGGAGCCTCATTAAAAATGCTGTTTGAGAATCATTTGAACGATCCCAATCTGAAGGGTATCAAGTTAGAGTTCCATACGGTTTTTATGTTGTCAGGAGGGTTGCTGCTAATTCGACGTCCGGTTTATTTTCTGATGTTTATACCGGTCATCGCTCAGAAAATGTATAATGACTCTTTTGTCAGATGGGGGATCCTGGGATTTTATTCTATTGAAGCTGT
>DATAEX010000548.1:0-4223 GCA_036257765.1 Bacteroidales bacterium | reverse complement strand
GGAAATGGCACCGGAGGAAAAACTGAAACTTAAGGATTTTAAATGGCTTGAGGAGCAAAGGCCCCGGAACAAAAGTGATATTTTCAAATAACTATTAAATTGAAAAGGCTGCACATGCAGCCTTTTTTAGTATTCGTCTTCATTAAAAAAGAAATCGTCTTTACTCGGATAATCAGGCCAGAGATCTTCAATACTTTCATATATCTCTCCTTCATCCTCAATTTCCTGTAAATTTTCAATAACCTCCAGAGGAGCTCCCGAGCGAATCGCAAAATCGATTAACTCTTCCTTGGAGGCAGGCCATGGGGCATCTTCTAATTTTGACGCTAATTCAAGGGTCCAATACATAGATGTTACTTTAAATTGACCTTAATTGAAAAATTGTGCAAATATAAAAAAATATATAAATCTTACAATTCTGATTTCCAAAGCGTATCTTTTTGTCCATAATCTTGTAAAACCTTGCGTGCCAGAACGAAAAGAAAATCTGAAAGCCGGTTTATGAACCTTATTACGGTTTCGGGAACAAAAAGTTCATCGGATAAATGTATTATTTGTCTTTCAGCCCTCCGGCAAACAGTCCTGGTGATATGACACTGTGATGAAATTATATGTCCTCCGGGCAGAACGAATGATTTCAGAATCGGCAAATGTAATTCCATTTCATCAATGGCATTTTCGAGATAGGTAATATCTGAATCTCTGATTTCCGGTATTTTCACTCCACAATCTTCGCAATCAGCAGCCAGAATAGATGCACAAACCATAAGCTTATCCTGGATAAACAACAATTGTTCTTGTACAACAGAATCTTCATATAAATCCCTGATCATGCCGGTATGTGAGATCAATTCATCTACTGTGCCATATGCTTCGATACGAATATGCGTTTTTGGCACATGCTTTCCTCCAATAAGGGTAGTAAAGCCTTTATCACCTGTCCTGGTATAAATTTTCATCTTATTTCGGTTTGACTGGATTTCTATCAGGATCTATTCTTACAATTTATAAGAAAGTCCCAGCAGGAAGTTGAATCGTTGAGTGGGATATTGGTTCCAAATCTGGTAACTTCTTTCAGCAAGATTATAGAAGTCAGCAAAAATGGTTAATAACTTCGAATAATGATAATTTATACTCAGATTACCGTCGAAGACAGGTCTTAACTTTTTCATATTATCAGGATATTCAAAGTCCCTTACCCATCTGTTTCCGATAATATTAAAGCCGGCTCCGAATTCAAGCTGATTCAACCGGTACTTTGCATCCAGCTTTATATTATAGTCGGGCTTATGCCATGGCTTTAACTCCTCAAAAGTTTTGTAGTCATAATAATTTCCGTCAAGCATAATTTCGAATTTATCACCAGGTGCTACAACGACCTGCCCGTGATATGTTATAAGATTAATATCGTCATAAACTGCAGTAAACTTATTATGCAGGGGCGGTGTCGAAGGAGCTGTCAATGTATCATTAATATAGAAATGATAATTTTTGAAAATTGTAAGTCGGGCATCCGCACGGAATCTGATCATCGAACTGATATTACCCTTGATTCCACCGAAGGCGATAAAATTACTGCTTGTGTTTTTTAGCGATAGTCCTGGTCTGATATACATATTTTCATCGAACAGATTCTGATAATTATTTTTCTGCAATTCTCCTGATACACCTACGAATGGAATCAGTACATCTTTAACAACGATGATATCAAGGTTGGCGTGCGGATAAAAATAATAGTTGGTTATGTCAGCTATATCGGCAGCAATCTCAAATCCGAGCCGGAATTGCCAGTCTTCACTGCTTTTGGCCACCCAGGGATAAATATGAAAAATGGTATTAGAGACTGTATCCAGTCCACTGGTTTTGGAATAATTCAACTTAAGGTCAAGTCCTCCGATTATACCGGCAAAACCTTTTGTAAAGCCTGTGTTTACAATTAGCTGCGGCTCCTTATTTTTGAACCGGTCCGCAAAATAATCGAACCGGATGCCGGCATCGAAATTGAAATCATCATCACCATTTTCCGATTTGAGTCCAATCACAAATCCGGGTTTATAAATTCTTTGCCTTATGCTGTCCGTTTCAATCTCAATTGGAAGTATTAAGGTATCTGTATTATAACCATAATAATTAAAGGCATGCTGCTCGAAATTCAGTTGCCCCGATAAGGTAACCCCACTAAAGAATCGATTTCCATAGATATTAATTATGTTATCAACATATCCGGCATTTACCCTGGCATTGTTTTCGAGCTGAATTTTGCCGTAAGATGATTTGTGATACATAAATGCACCATATGAGGATTCTTTTGACCGGAGATTGCTGATATTGAATTCAACCAGTGGGGTACTGTAATTCCCGAGACCAAGCTTCAGCCAGCTGTTATAAATTTTAGGCAGTGAAGTGGTTACAGTGCGTGCCGCTTTTATTGGTTCAGGCTCAAAACTGCTCTGAAATCTTTTGGGAGAAATGGAATACTGGAACTGCGGAGTTGTCGATTCTAATGTATTTATGGAAGGAAGAAAATTATATTTTTCGGCATCAGATAATGTAGGTTCATAGGGCCTCACAACAAATACCTCACGATTGATATCCTGTGCCTGGAGTAATGACCATGATGCCACTACAAGAATAATTACTATTGATTTTTTCTTTGCTGAAAACATATTTTGTCTTTTAGTCTGTTAATCGTTTAGCATGTAAGGTATTCCAACTTCTCTGCCAGCTTAACCGCTATTCAATCTCTATTTCATTTTCATCTTCATCTTTTGCAGGAGACGAAACAGGGTTTTGTCTGTTATCGATCTGTCTTTTCTTCTCTTTTGCTTCAGCTATTATGCCATCATCGGTGCGCTCATAGTAGTCGATCAGGCTTTGAAGCGTCTGCGACGCCTGGAAGTAATCACCTTTTTCCCTGAAAATATCAGCCCACAGAAGAAAGCTTTTTGCCATCCAGTATTGATGGGGAGTGGTTTTGTCGGCAAAATCAGCAATCACTTTTTCGGCGTTTTCCGTTTCTTTTCTCTGGTAATAGATTTCCGCAAGCCGGAATTTTGATTCTGCACCCTCAGCACTTTTCACTTCTGAGGCGACCTGCCTGTATTCATCAATTGCCAGCATAGGCCTGTCATTTGCCTGCAGGGCTTTCGCTTTGGCAAAATGAGTTTTACGCTGCTGTTCCTGCGACAACTTTTCGGCCAGAAGCACCTTATCGGCCATATCGATTACCTCCTGGTATTCTTCAAGTGCCATATAGCAATCAATTAATCCCATCCTGGCCTCCAGTAAATTTGCATGCACTTCGGCTATTTCTTCAAGCCGCTGATAAAATTGAGCAGCCTCGTCGTAATCTTTTAGTCTGAATTTAATCCGTGACGCTCCTAACAGAGCAGGTTCCGTAAACCTGCTGCGCGGATGATCGATAACATATTGAAAAGCCTCCAGGGCAGCCTCATCTTCACGGGCACGGTAATGTGCATCGCCTTTATAAAAATGAGCGTTGAGCTGGAACCTCCCCTCGGGGTTCTTTTGAATGTATGATGCCAGGCTTTGTTTGGCCTTTTCATAATCACCTGTCATATAAATACGCTCTGCCGTGAGATACATGAGCGAGTCCTGCTCCATCAGATCGGATGATGTCAGCACACCTTTGTTTTGCATATAGGCAAAATAACCTTCAACATCTTTATTATCCACATAGACATTTTTCAGTCCTATTGTTGCATTTTCGGCTTCCTGTGTTCCCGGATAATCTTCTATCACCTTTTTATAACTTGCAATGGCATCGCTGTTACGGTTCGTATTGAAATAAAGTAATCCAAGTCCAAGTAGTGATTTTTTAACATAGCTGCTCTTTGGATAATCATTGATCACCTTTTGGTAATTTGTAATAGCGGGATCTTGCTGACTCAATTTAACATAGCTTTCTGCCATCTGAAAATATACATCGGGCTTATAGCTTGAATTAGGATATGAAGAGAGTAACTGGTTTAATACATTAATTTTCTCCTGGTCCTTACCTGTAACTCCCAAAGCAAGTGCTTTCTGGAACATTGTATAATCACTTGCCTTGCCACCGGCTTTGATTGCATTATCATAATAACCAACGGCCTTGCTGTACTGCGATTGAACAAAAAAACAATCTCCAAGCCTGTTATAGGCATCGCTTATCACTTCTTTCTGTTGATTTTTTGATGCAGAGATGAATCTGCTGAACCAGGCTG
>DATAEX010000546.1:0-4419 GCA_036257765.1 Bacteroidales bacterium | reverse complement strand
AAAAACGGCAGAGAAAAGCCCGCAAAGTAATTTCTGCCGTAATAATACGCTCCTAAACTAAAATCCGGAACAACACTCAATGATGAATTATCTGACAGTAAAATATCATCCGGATCGGCGGCTTTGAGATCATCCCAGGATACATGATATGAAGTAAGTCCGAAAGCAAGTCCAAACGCCAGCTTACCCTTGTAAAGATTCATACGGTACGCGTAATTCCCCATGAAACTTGTTTCCTTATAAACTCCGAAAGAACTGCGGGTTAACAAGAAACCCAGACCCATCCTGTCATTAAAAAATGGTGCATGGACAGAAAACATGCTGTTTTTAGGGGCATCTTTAAATCCGGCCCATTGATTGCGATATTGAAGGGATGTACTCAATGCATCGTGACTCCCTGCGAAAGCCGGGTTAATAACAAGTCCATCGAAAACATAAAAGTCGGATATAGGAAATAACTGAGCTGATACCGGAGCAAAACCCATAAATAATATGATCAGCAGTTGCTTCATTTTCTTTTAACCAGTATTGAGCCTTTCCGGGTAATTCCGGAACTTAACTTTAGCACACAATAATAAGTATCATCAGGCAGCTCTTCACCGCTATTTTTAATTCCATTCCAGTCATTTCCATAATTATCGGAAGAATATACCGTCATTCCCCAACGGTTGAAAATAATCAGTTCGGATCTTTCAGGACAACCGCGGATTTCAAAATAATCATTTTTGCCATCGTGATTGGGTGTAATAACCGACGGAACAAACAGATCCAAAACTTCAATTGTTACATCGTCGGATGAGGCACAATTTCCATTTTGAGCCGTAAATCTGAATATATTTTCCCCCGGTGAAAGATCTTTAACAACAGTTGAAGCAGAATGCGGATCCGGGAAAGTACCTGATCCTGAGATCAAAGTCCATTGAGAGTCTTCTGAATTTTGTTCCGATGCGGCAATTGTTGTTTCAAAAACGAATTCAAGTATCCGGTCGTCACCGGCATTGACAACAGGAAATGTTTTGATGACAACAATAAGGCTTGTAGTATCCATACAGCCTTTCGGTGATAGGACTTTCAATGTATATTTCCCGGAATTCGTGGTATCTGTTTTTCTTATCGAGGGATTCTGTTCAGAGCTTGAAAAACCGGCAGGTCCTGTCCAACTGTATTCATGAACTTTGGATGAAGTAAATGTAAGAGACTCCCCCTCACAAACCGGACTGTTGCATTGTGCTTCAGCACGAGGCAAAGGATTGATGACTACATTCAGGGTATCAGAAATTGAACAGAATTCAAAGACAAGTGAAAGCAAATAGTTACCCGACATATCATTCGTTACTCCGGGAATTTCGGGGTTTTGCAGGTCAGATGAAAATCCTGCAGGCCCTTGCCAATGAAATCTTAAGTTTATGTCCGCCTTGTCAGTATTTGACAAAGTACCGGTCAATTTAAGCAGATCCCTTTCACATACCGGATCGTTATACGATGCATTGATTTTACCGCATAATGAATTAAAGAAGGAATACACAGGATCACTCTTCAGATCGGAGAAATTCCCGTAGTTGCAACCAGAAGAGCTATAGTGCCAATCAATAGAATCCGAACAGAATAAAACGGGATAGAAAAAATTTTGAACTGGTTCTGCCTCTCCGAAGATAAACACCCTGGTGGGATAATCTGTGCTTGTAAAATAGCCACCCCAGGTTGTTGCATTATTAACAAAGTTGCCAGTAATGATCAGGTAGCCTGAATTTAATATTCCGCTGTTGTTATAGTTAACGACATCCCCTCTGACGATCAGGATACCGTCTTCATAAATACGAAGATCGCAATTGTTGCCGATATGTAGATTTCCATTGATAATTAATGTATCCCTGACATAAAGGCCACATTCTGTTCCGGTAAAAAATAGCGAACTATTCGCAGTGATTGTACCGTAAATAATAGCATTGGTTCCCCACAGGGTATCCTCCGGGGCATTCCAGGAAGGTATCCAGCTATCGGGACTTTCCCAGGAACCAGAGTAATTATCCCTGGTTGTAACGGATTGGGATAAGACAACCGTCCCTGTAATAAATAATAAAAGAATGCAATTAATGACCTTAATCATCTGAACATGGGTGCTTCAGAGTCTGGCGGTCATTTGGTAGTTCCGGATTATTTATTTCAAACGATTTTTATAACAATTAGGTTACGATTTCCTAGCATATTTAAGTGTTTCAGAAGAAGTTGAATTAGGCTTCCCCTGAGAACGCGGATCTTATAAGATCAAGACTTTTTGGCACAGCGGTTAATGGATCTTCGTTTCCCTCAAATTCGACTGAAACATATCCTCTGTAATTTACTTTTCTGAAAATAGCTGCTACCCTTTTATAATCGATATCCAGGGTATACCATTTTCCACCTCCGAAATAGGTTTTTGCCTGAATAAGGAATGTCTTGGGAGCCATCATTTCGAGTTGTTCATACTGATTCTCAAGGAAATTACCTGTATCGGATGTGATCTGTAACCATGGAGAATTAATAGCATTCACGATCCGCAGAACACCATCTGCTGTTCTTCCCAGTCCCCAGTGATTTTCAAGCCCGAGTACCACCCCGCATTTCTCCGCGACTGGAATACACTGCGCGATGGAATCGATCACCCAATCAAAACCCTGATCGACTGTATAACCTTCCAGAATGGGTTCAATTCCTTTGTTGGCCATAAGATCATCAAAAGACTTTATTGTATTCCATCTACCGGTATTCAGTCTCATAGTAGGAATACCCAGCTGATAGGCAAGTTCAATTTGCCGGATGGTTTTTGCTGTTTCTTCGTCACGTGTTTTCTTGTCGGGATAGACAAAACCCTGGTGAGTGGAAAAGCCCATAATATCAAGTCCCGCATGAAATGCCTGTCTTTTTAGTTTTTGCAGGTATGAGTTCTCTTCAGATGCCATTTGCATCAGCAGAAATTCAATACCATCGAATCCCATTTCTGCAGCCAGATCGATACATTTTTCAATAGGCGAATTTTCCTTCGGTCCATTAAATTGCCAGAAAGAATAAGTAGAAACGCCGATTTTGTTTCTGTTTGCGTTTTTAACCGGTGTTTTTACTGCATTTACAGCGTTTACTGCATTTACCATATTTAACGGTAAGCCAAGGCCCAGTGCAGTTAAAGACGAGGCCATGACTGATTTCTGAATAAAAGATCTGCGGGAAGTAGTCATATCGAAGTGTTTATTTAGGCTACAAGGACTCAAAGACACTAAGTTAGCTAAAGACTTCGAATTAATTGCCAAAATGTCCCCAAGACACAAGGATAGTTGCCACTAAGGCAGTAAGACACCAGGATTGCGCCTTAGTGGCTAATCAGCTTCAGTTTTTTTATTTGGAAGAGGGACGCAATGCGCGCTGTCCTGCTTCTTTTTGGAGACGATCGAGCTTATGCCGGCCATATGCAATTTTTGTGATCAGTACAAAAAGAACCGGCACTATAAAAATTCCCAGCAATGTAGCAGCAAGCATACCTCCCAGTACGGTCCAGCCTATAGTCTGCCGCGCCACCGCACCTGCGCCGCCAGCAAAAATCAACGGTGCCACTCCAAAAATAAATGCAAAAGACGTCATGAGAATAGGTCTCAAACGCAACTGCACCGCCTCAAGCGTCGCCTTTATCAAATCCATGCCGCAGTCAACTCTCACCTTGGCGAACTCTACAATAAGTATTGCATTTTTTGCAGCCAGTCCAATAAGAGCCACAAGTCCGATCTGTGCATAAACGTTATTGCTGAGCGAAGTGTTTAGTGAGAGGGCACCGATGGCACCAAAAGCTCCAAGAGGTACAGCAAGCAATACGGCAAACGGAGTGGACCAGCTTTCATATAAAGCAGCCAGAAATAAGAATGCAAAAACAACCGATATGAGAAATATGATCAGTGTTGTATTACCGGCAATTATTTCTTCACGGCTTAAACCCGAGAATTCATATCCGTATCCGGCAGGAAGCACCTGATCGGCAACTTCGATCAATGCCTCAATTGCCTGCCCGCTGCTGTAACCCTGTGTCGCATTGCCGTTAAATTCAGCCGAACGGTAAAGATTATAATGGGGTATAAGCTGTGCATTTTCAGTAACCCGATAGTTTATGAGTGCACTGAGGGGAAGCATTTTCCCGGCTTCGTTCCTCACGAAATAGTTACCAAGCTGGGCAACTGAATTTCGGTACATGGTATCGGCCTGCACTACAACCCTGAAATTACGGGAGTACAGTGAAAAATCGTTAACATAGCGACTTCCGAGGAAAGTCTGGAGCGAATTGAAGACCTCGGTCAGATTGACTCCCATTTTTTTGCATCTTTCACGGTCCACGTCGATCTGATACCCAGGTGTACGTGCAGTGAAAAACGTGAAGGCATTTGATATCTCAGGGCGCTT
>DATAEX010000543.1:0-8726 GCA_036257765.1 Bacteroidales bacterium | reverse complement strand
AAACCGGTACGAATATTCCCTGGTTTCGGTCCGGATTACGAAGATATGTCCGAAAACCATCTGGCTGAGGAAAGACCGGGATGTAGTAAGTGAAACGATCATCTAAAGGAGCGATAACACCATACCAGCGATCCGGAATATCTGATTGTAAGGTTACGGGAGTGGCATATGAGGCTCCACTATACTGAGTAGGTGGCTGAATCCAATGTCCGACAATTTTGTCACCATTCATTTTGCCCTGAAACCTGCCTTTTCCATCAGGTAACAAGAAGGATACTGATTGGTTTTTAACTTCGACCGGGACAGAGAATCCTGCAACATCTGCATTGAAGTTTTCAGATGACCGGGTGATATAAAGGGGCCCTCGTATATCCGGTCCAAAACGAAGAGTGGATTCCCATACACCCGATAAATTAACTGGTCTATTTTGAGCAGAACCTATTTGGAATAAGAATAAAGAGCAATAAACTAATATTAAAGAATGAGAGCGAGTCATATAAATAGTATTTCTATTCGATCTACAATCTTGAATAGAAATTGTTCGCCTGGTAAAGATTCCTCTGATAAGTTGAATTAGATTACATGACTTGCTGACAGCACGACTACCAGACTGCACGACTGCACGACTGCACGACTGCATGACTGCACGACTGCCTATTTTTGTCTCGTCACTCGCTGAATCCAGGAGATGAGGCTGGACTGAAAGTCGGGAACATAATAAGCCAGAGATTTCATTTCACTATTGAAACCCGTTTTTGATTCAAGCAGACCATGATTTCCATTTGGGAAAATCCGTATAGTTGCCTGGCTGTTCGCAGCCAGAGTCTTGCGAAGCAATGACGCGGTCTCCGATGATGAAACTGATCGGTCATGTTCGCCTAGCATGACATAAACCGGGCAACGGACCTGCCTCCAATACGGAATAGGGTCATACTGCCACTCTGCCCGTAGTTTTGCAATGAATCCACTTCCGAAAGAATCTGAGGGTGAAATGCGCGGTACCCAGGCAACTCGTGCCCAGGGGAACCAACGTTCACCGCTTACTTTATTGACTTCGAGTACAAGAGAGTCCCAGTTGGCTTGAGTAATGGTCGGATGACCTATTACAAAGTCTGTAACCTGGTGACGAATCGAGACGGCTCGCTTGATGTCAGTTTCAGCAAATCCTTCCGAACGGAGATCATTTCCAACTTCGTAATCGATGTTGTTCCCTACATTAAGTGCCGAACCTGAACGAACAGTTATGAAGGCAACACGATGATTCGATCGCACTGCGACCAGAGGTGCGATATACCCTCCATTGCTTGTCCCATAGAGGCCGATTCTCCCGGGGTCAATATCCGGACGATTCTGAAGCATGGTGAGACCGGCGATGACATCATCTGCAAGATCTTTGTATGATGCAGTAAATGCATTTCCACCTGAAGCGCCACCACCACGTTTATCAAAGGCGAGTACAGCGATCCCATGACCGGCAAAATAGACCGACCAATATCCGAAGTCACGGGTTGGGACTATTGTTCCTGCACCATGAATAAGGATGACAGCCGGGTGAGGGCCTGTTGTATTCGGCAATGTGAGATTTCCGGCAAGCCGTACTGACCCGTTATTAAAAGAAATTTCTTCCTGCCTGAAATCTTTGAGGCGGATAGCGTCTTGGGAGGGTTGACCAGGTTCCTGCCAAAGCAATCCGGATATTTCGTTTTTGTTCCCTCTGATGATTTTAGCCTGAATTGTCATAGGCGAATCCACACCAAATGTTGGGCCGGTAAAGAGGGTTGAATCTGTGAGTGCATATAGAATTCCGCCACGGCGGGTTTTGGAGTCGAAAAAGGATAACCATCCTTCGGCTTCGTCCATTGGGCCCATTGAAATTACTCTGTCAGAATCTATACGGTAGTTCCCGGCGATGGAGCGGACAAATGTAGAGTCATAGGGCATTTTTTGAAGCCGGATAGGTCGTTCTGACTGTGAAAGGATACCAAATGCCACCAAGGCAGTGACTAAAAAGTAATTATGATGGATAAGTTTATAAACGACCATGTGTTTTAGGAGTTAAAAACCAGAAAACGCAAAAACTATTTACAAATTAATAACTCCCGTTTCTATAAAAGGTTACAGTCATAATACCTGCGGTTGGGAACATTGCATGACTGCATGACTGCATGACTGCATGACTGCAAGACTGCTTGCTTGCGCGACTGCACGACTGCCTGACTCTTGCCTACGCTCCGGGCTGTCGATACGCTACTTTCTGCGCACGTCGAAGTGCATCAAGAGTTTCATCAACTGTGAGTAGTGGTGTTGTTTCGAATTTCGACAACGCACCGCCGCCGGTGATAGCGAGTCCGACAGCAGCCATTGAGACATTGTCAGGCGCTTCCCAGATACTATAGCCGTCGTATGTTCCGAATGCGTACCAGAAGCCATGCAACTTTCCGCCGACTGACCCGATATACTGACTGGCCGCCACACGTCGGTCTTCTGGTTTTTTCATCAATCGGGCCCATGTTTCCGGGGTATAGCTGAACCGAGTTAAATAAAGAGCCATTACCTTACACTTTTAATATTGCCTACTCTTTTCGGTTTTCGGCTTTACCGTTTTGGTCTGTAAAACCATTTTCAATAAAAATTCTGAATAGTTCACTTCAACTGTTCATAACTTTTATTGTTACATTACTTTAACAAATAATTCTGGTTTAAGTTAATCTGGTTCAAGGGATCGACCGAGAAGCTAAATTCTCAAATTTTCAAATTTTCAAATTATTGTTTTTGCAATAAATTTTTAAAGGCTGATCCAAAAATTAAATAACTTGTATTTCCGGCAATGGTACCCTCGTTTTGTCCCCACAGAAATGGCCAGTCGTCATAGTTTTCAAAGTGGTCGGGTTTTCTGAACAATACCCCCGGCGCAACGTTACCCGGAATAAATGAAAAATCAGCCCTGTTATTTCCGTAAAAGACTGCTTTAGGCCGGGCTGCACCCACCGTTGCCACAAACGAATAATTATGATACGGATGACAACCAAATAACCAGTTGGTGATCTTGAACGCATGTCTGGCGTCGACTATGTCAGGAAAATACTTGCTGGCAAAACAAACGGTAGTACCAAAGCTCATAATTGCTCCATTGCCTGCCCAGTTCCCAAGTCCGATAGGCACCCCGTAAGGATTATCTTTTTCAAGTCCTTCGATATATTCTTTGAACTTTAGAACATATGGCCGGAGCTTTACTTTGAATGCTGTGTCCATTTGAGGTATGGCATGTAACGCTGTCAAAAGATAGAAATTGACATTGCGATCAAGTGCCGGCCATAAAAGTTCCTGAAATTTGTTAATATATTGTTGTTCACCGGTTGAGATATAAAGTTGGAGATTGGTAGCAATATCTGCAGGTCTGCCGCGTCTGTCTAAGGTGTCCTGCGGCCTGTTTGCGAGTAATTCCGTTGATTCTTTCAGAAGTCTTTTCGACTGTTCCAAAGCTCTTACCGAAAGATCGTCATTATAACCTTTCAACGCCCTGCTTGCTGCAGCAAACATTGTTGCTGCGCTGAGATCGAGGACAGGATTACGGCTGGTAAATGCCCACATATCATCTTTAACTCCGCTTGAGCGTCCGTCAGGAGCTATTTCGTAAGGGCCAAGGTCCGGATTATAAGGAAGGCCGTTGGTTATTGAAGCCGCGTCACCCAGGTGATGATAATTGTCGAGCACGGCGTTAGAAAGTGTTTGAGCCATATGCCCAATAATTTCCGCCTGCGCTACAAGGTTCAATGTTCCATGCTCGATAAACTGCAATACGTCTGGCGTTCCATCAGGCCGGTGAAGATCTACATAACGTTGCTTTTGATCAACAAAAGTCTGATCACGTAGAGGCTTGAAATATTCCCAGGTTTGGACGAAGTTCTGCACCACGTTGATGTTCGCTCCGGTTTCTATATCAAAATCTCCGGCATCGAAAAAACCGCCTGTATTCAATCCGGGGATCAATTCCAGTGCTTTATACCGTGTATCGGTCGTTGGTCCCTGATGATGAAGGTCGAAATGATCCGTGTTTGGCGGAGCCTGGAGATAACCTTCCTTAAAAGGTTCTCCATGCCATACCCGGTAACCCTCGTTAACAAACATATGATTCATATGTATGGGAATCCATATATCGCTGGTGGCTTCGGTGATTTTATCGTAAACGTTGTCTTGTATAATGAAATTATTCGTTTTATAGTCTCCATACTGAATATAATACACACCGGGATTTTTAACAGCCGTAAAATCAAATTTCAAATAATGATATTTAAAATAGTTGCCCCAGGGTTCGGTTTTACCGCTGAATACTTTTGTCGCTTTGCCGTCATCGCCTATTTTATAGATCGATGCTTTTGAAAGAGGTTTGTCTTTCCTGTCGAGTTCAATGACAGACACCTTTGGCTGAGAAGGGATGTAGCCTACCTGGGAGAACCCTATATTTGGATCCCTAACCCAACCTTTAATGGCATTAGGTTCAACTGTCCAGGTCAAAACCTTGCCGGTTTTTCCTGAGGGAAGCAGACTGCGGACAACAAACCAGCCGTTTTGTGCCAGCACACGGCCGTCGAAAAGCATCAGATCGGCATCGTGCGATGTAATTTTAACCATACGTTCCGGTTCATCAGGTGCAAGTAGAATGATTCGACCGGTTTCGAGAGGAAGCGGATCAATAAATCTGCCGGTCCCCCTGTCGTCCGAAGTTACATAACCCTTGAATTGCTTTGGTTTTTCACTGTTGGGCCTTGTAACTGTGTTACCTGCAACATAGCGTGGAAATCGGTTGTAGCGACCATCCATCAAATAAGTCTTTCCCCAGTATTGCGAGGGAAGAAACTCGAGATTAAATCCGACACTCCTTTCAAGAGCCTTAGGGACAGGCTTATCCAGGTATACAGATATCTCAATAGCTTTGCCCTTAGCTGTAACAACTATGCGTGAATCGAAATCATACTCCTCGTATCTTAACTTTGATTCAATTGTTTTCGACGCCCTGTTAACCGTTCGCTCTGATATTACCGGAACAAGATCCCACTGCTCGGGAGTGCTGGAAAGTCGCACAGCGCCGCCTTGCGATGTTCTGACGCCATGGTGAATCAATTCGATACCTGCGTTTTTCTCATCGTTAAAGCCTCCGGTGAAGAGGTTATTGTAAACCAGGATGTTTACTCCTTGTGTCTCAAAATACTCAAGATCATTGAGTATCAAATCCTGCCCCGAAGTATAATTGAATAATGTTACCAACAGCACCACAAGTGATGCAATTTTTATTCCTTTCATATTGATCTTATCTGAAATGCTAAGTCAAAAATAACTGTTTTACTCAATTAGTATTTTGCATCCGAATGGTTTGTGATATAATTACAGTAAAGAGGCTGTTAATTTCCAAGTTGTTCGGCCAGCCCGATAAGAATTCCTTCTGGACCGCGGATGTAACAAAGCCGGTATGAATCCCCGTACTGAACCACTTCGCCTACAAGCTTAGCACCGCGCTGAAAGAGCCTGGCAAGAGTCTCATCGATGTCATTCACGGTGAACATGACCCGGAGATAGCCCAGAGCGTTCACCGGGGCATTCCGATGATCGGCGATTACAGGCGGTCTCAGAAATCGGGATATCTCAAGCCGGTTGTTGCCGTCGGGCGTGACCATCATGGCAATCTCGACGCGTTGGGATTTCAGTCCCGTGATGCGCCCTGACCATTCTCCCTCGATCATGGTTCGCCCTTCAAGAGTCAGACCAAGCTCGGTGAAAAAGGAGATGGCGTCATCGAGGGATTCAACCACAATACCCATATTGTGCATTAGGGGTAATTTATCTTTTGACATAAAGCTTGTTTACTAAATTCTAAAAACAGCTCAATCTGCACAAAGTTATTTATACTGGTTCTTTGCAGATTTGCGAAGCAAAGATGCTTAGAACCAGTTATACTCGGAAGAAAGCAGGCTTAAAATTTTCGCAACCGGAGAGAAGCGAAGCTCATGAGTAAAGGGAATAAACCTGATTTCTTTCGGTATAATTCAGTTAACAAGCGGCTGTTTTCATTTATCCGCATTCAGATTACTCCTAACTCCTTACTCAAATCAATCCAAAACAGATTGCAATAAAACTTGGTCCGTTTAATCCTCCGTGCATTATTACGCCAATCCATGAATTTTTATTTCTTTGAACTATATATGATTGAATGAAAATAAGCGGAATCAATGTAATTAGTAACTTCCATCCAAAAGCAATGTGAAATAATCCCCAACCAAATCCATGAATTAACCAGGCATGTTTCCCAAATGCAGCTTCTTGTCGCGGAAGCATTACTCCTCTCCACAAAAATTCTTCTCCGAGTATGTTCAGAATCCAATACGGAGCCCAAATCAGAAGCAACCAATATCTGCCTTTGGTTAATGGTTCAAACGACATAAATGCAGGAGAATGTTCAAATTTGCCTCCCATTAGCTCCATAACTTTCATTATTATCGTACTCAGTACACCCACAAGCACTAATCCGGCAACAGACCAAATCAGCTCCTTTTTGGTAATTTTGCGAAATCTCAATCGCTCAACTAATGTGTTTTTGTTTAATTTATATCCTTCAGATTTGAGAATCAATATTGCAGTTAGTATCAGAGGTATAAAAATGCCCAACCCAGAAACAATGAACCAAAAAAGTATCGTTTCCTGTCCTGTCACCTTGCTCAAATAAGGAATTAAATATTGTGTCAGGAAAAACATTAATAATGATGCAGGAATATAAATTGCAAAAGAACCTGTCAAGCCAAGTCTTTTAATTTCTTTATTAGATACCATATGTCGCATTATATATTTTCCGGCCGACGTGGTTATCTGCCCGCACAGGAACCATGCCATGAGAAGCAACAAAGGGAGGGAGGAAATTATCGCATAGGGGCTTTGCCCCCTATAACCCCCACTTCATTCTTTGTCTCTTAAGAAACACCACTTCCAGATACTTTAAACAGGGACAAGATTTAAACCTAGTAAATGTGCTTGAGTCTTAATATATTTCAACTTTCTTTCCTTAAATTTTTGGTTATATGTATCAATTGGAATTGGATTAAAGTCCGATTTCTGTTTAACCATGTCGTAGAAAATTAATGCTATTTTACGTGCAGTTGCTTTGGTTGCTATAACAGGACCATTTCGAGATTTTAATCTACGGTAAAATTCACCTAACCAATGATTGCTTCTTTGAAGAGCATAGGCTGCCATTAGAAAGGCTTGACCAGCCTTATTCTTCTTCTTCACTTTCTTGGGTTTGAGCAGTTTTCCTCCCGATACTCTGTTATTAGGAACTAAATTAAGCCAAGAAGTAAAGTGCTTTTTCGATGGCCATTTGGACATATCTATTCCGGTTTCGGATATGATTTCAGTGGCTAGCAGTTCACTAATGCCGAAAATTTGTGTTACATCCGTTCCTAAAATATTGATAAGATAGTTGGTAGCATTAAAATTAAACCTATTCTTATTGTAAACACCTCTAATCTTATTTGATGATCCTTTGGGTAAATCACTGGAATTCTGTATTTTTTCTAACACCTTTTGAATCTGAAAATCACATTCATTTATTTTTTCCTTAAATATTAAAAATAATTCATATGACTGCTTTAATTCAAATAGATTTTCATCACGCCAATTACCTTGTAATGATTTAATTATTTCATCTTTCGATTTTTTGACATGTATATCAGTCAATTGCGCCAAAATGGTTGGATTTCGTTCGCCTGCAAGAATGCTTTTTATAATGTTTTGACCGGTCTTACCTGTAATATCGGTAATAACATTATGTAACTTGATGTTCATTTGTTCAAAAGCTTTTTGCATAAGCTGCACTTGAGATGCATAACTTTGGGTTAAATTTTTCCTATGCCGCATATAACTTCGTAACTCCCGAGTCAAATTTTCGGGTTGAAAACTGGCACTTAGTAAGCCATAAGTGTGCAACTGAAGTATCCACTGACAATCTAAAACATCTGATTTACGACCTGTAACATTTTTGATGTGTCTTGCATTTACTAAGTAAACATCAAACCCATATTCCTCTAAAATAAGATATAGCTGGATCCAATAAATCCCAGTTGATTCCATTGCTACTGTATCAATATTACATTGCTTGAGCCACCTTGCAATTTCATGTAAATCTTTGGTAAAGCTTCCAAATTTTCGAACAGCCTGGACATCTCTATCTGCTGGAACAGCTACATAATGCATCTGGCTAGCAATATCGATGCCTGCGGCATTGGGATTGACTATTTTAAATCCATCTTTCATAAGCTTAAGTTTAAATTATAATAAAGCTTATGCTCGGCTATATTCTGAATCTAATCTCTTAAGCGGGATTGCGAAAGCATCACCAATTATTTTGCCAATTATAGCCGAAACCAGACTTGACGAGGGGCTTTATTTACACCAATCAAAGAGCGGGTCTTAACTGCCAAAGCCTTATTAAAGGCTCCAACAGGTGTTTCTTTGATTTGTTGAAAGAATATTCTTGTGGTAACTTGACACAAAGAACGAAGCAAGAAAAGTCAAGACAGGCGACTGCACGACTGCTTGACTTTTATTCCCTGAATAATGTTTTTATTTCGTCAGTTGTTAATCCCCTGTTATAAATTCTTAATTCATCAAGTATTCCATTGAAATGGTTATTAGTACCTTGTCCGCCGGAGTTGTTGTTACCTATATATACAGGTTCA
>DATAEX010000539.1:0-5176 GCA_036257765.1 Bacteroidales bacterium | reverse complement strand
CGGAGTAGGATAACCTTTATTTGTATTCCACGAATAGATGTCTATTTCGCGGTGCAGGTTATTCATGTATTCATCCCTCCAAGTTTTGGCGAGCACTGATGCTGCCGCGATCGAAGCATACGTTTCATCGCCTTTAATTATGCAGCTGAATGGCACTCTCTTGTATGGATAAAATCTGTTGCCATCGACAATTATGTGTGCCGGCCATATATTCAACTTATCCAGTGCCTGATGCATTGCGAGGATCGAAGCCCTCAAAATATTTATTTCATCGATCATATGGTTATCCACCCAGGAAACCGCCCATGCCAGTGCCGATTTTTCAATTTCCACCCGAAGGATGTCCCTAACCTCCGGTGTCAGTTGTTTGGAGTCGTTTAGTTCGGGATGATAGAAATTTTCCGGAAGAATAACAGCAGCAGCAAACACAGGCCCGGCAAGGCATCCTCTCCCGGCCTCATCGCAGCCGGCTTCATAAATTCCCGGTACCAGACAACTTTTCAGCACAGTGACTTTGAATAAGTTTATAGCCGGATAGGTAAAACTTTCTACTTTTGTAAAGAAAACAATTTTCAATCGCTTTGAAAAGAAAATTTGTCACAAATCTGGCCCTTCTGCTCTTTCTCAATCTCCTTGTTAAACCTATATATGCATTTGGTATCGACGTGGGCGTACAGAACGCGGTAGGAGCGACAGATTATGGCAACTACTTTATATTACTGAATTTCAGCCTTATATTTCAAATCATTCTTGATCTTGGGATAGAAAATTTCAGCCGGCGTGAAATAGCTCGCCACACCAATCTGGTCAACAAATATTTTTCCTACATTTTTCCGCTCAAGCTGATCCTGGGACTTGTTTATTTATTATTCTGCTCCGTTCTGGGATTTTTAATGGGATGGAGAGGACACGAGTTCTCACTTTTGCTGATCATGCTGTCAAACCAGTTTCTCGCCAGTTTTGTGCTTTATTTCAGGGCAAACCTGGGAGGAATGCACATGTTCAAAGCCGATAGCATCGTTTCGGTAATCGACCGGTTTGTGGTGATTGTTATATGCGGATTCCTTCTTCTCGATCCGGTAACACGCGATCTTTTCCGGATCGAATGGCTTGTGTATTCCCAGACGGCAGCATATTTAATCAGTGCGAGCCTTGCATTCAGCCTTGTATTTTCAAAAATCGGAATGGAGAGATTCCGCTTCGATCTTAAATATTACAGGACTGTGCTCCGTCATTCCCTACCCTACGCTCTGTTGTTTTTACTTATGGCAACATATCTCAGGATTGATTCGGTATTACTGGGAAAACTGCTCGAAAACGGGAAAGAACAGGCCGGAATATATGCGCAGGCTTTCAGGATCATTGAGATATTGTCGAATTACGGCTACCTTTTTACTTTGATCTTGCTGCCTGTATTTTCTAAAATGATAAAGCAGGGTGAATCGGTCGAACATCTGATAAGGTTGTCGTTTACACTTCTTCTGGTGCCTGCTTTAATAGTAGCTTTCACATGTCTGGGCTTCCGTCACGAGATTATCGATTTGCTTTATAAGCAGCACCTGGAAAGCTCTGCAACAACTCTTGCCATTCTTTCGTTCAGCTTTCTCGGTATCTGCATCACTTACATATTCGGGACATTACTTACAGCCAACGGTAGTCTGAAACAACTCAATTACATGGCATTGTTCGCTGTTATTATCAACATTTCCCTTAACCTGATCCTCATAAAAAAACTTGGGATTATCGGAGCAGCCATTGCAAATGCATCGACACAATTATTCACAGCAACATATCAAATTATTATGGCACGAAGGATCTTTAAACTCAAGGCTGATATAAATTACATTATAAGAATAAGTATTTTTATTTTATTGATTGGCACCGGAACTTATATTTTCAAGCTTTTACCTGTGACTTGGTTCTATTCAGCTTTACTGTTTGTGGTTTTCGGATTTTTGCTTTCATTTTTCCTAAAGTTAATCAAGCCTGAAACTTTCAGGGAAATTCTTTATAGTGATAATTAATTAGAAATGTTGCTGATTGCAACTTTTTGAAAACCATCAATATTTAGGTAAATTTGCTCTCACTGCTAAAATCAGATGAATCTTGTTGTTGATATAGGAAATTCGCAGGTAAAACTCGCCTGGTTCGAACAGGGAAGGCTGATTGAGTCCATCCGAACTGAAGAAGGGCATTGGGATGATGTTATCACTCTCATAAAGGGAAAATCATCTGAAAATGCAATTATTTCATCAGTAAGCCAGAATGACGATGGCATTTATTCGGCTCTGAAAGAAATGAAGGTCAGTGTTCTGTTACTCGATCATAAAACACCCCTTCCTCTGGAAATCACTTATAATACACCGGAGACGCTTGGACACGACCGGATAGCAGCAGCTGCAGGGGCAAGATATGTATGCCCATTTTGCAATGTGCTTATCATTGATATGGGAACCGCCATTACGATCGATTTTATTTCATCGGAAGGAAAATTTATGGGAGGTAATATTTCTCCGGGATTGCAAACCCGGTTCAGATCTTTGAATGAATTCACCGCCCGTCTGCCGCTTGTAACAAAAGATTCTGCGTTCCCGGCTTTCGGCACCGATACACGTTCTGCAATAGCAGCCGGTGTTCAGCAGGGCATAATATTTGAACTGAATGGCTATATAAGTGATTTTTCAAAACAGTATCCTGCTTGTGAATTTATTATTACAGGTGGTGATGCGGGTTTTTTCGTTTCAAAACTTAACCGGTCGGTTTTTGCCATACCCGACCTTGTGCTTAAGGGTTTAAACTATATCCTTGATTACAATTTTGCAGGCTCCAGACCATGATAAGGAATAATGTGAAAAAAATAGTCGTTTTATACTTGCTTTCAGCGGTGCTAATGTTTTTTAGCGGATGCAAGAATGATATAGAAACCATACACGCATTGACAAGCGAGAAGGAACTGCCGGATGTTACCGGGTTCCAGGTTGAAATGCAGTATACGGATTCAGGCTATCTTAAAGGCAAGATCATTGCGCCCGAAGTACTTCAGTATAATAAAGTTGAAGATCCCTATAATGAATTTCCAAAGGGGATGACAGCCGTATTCTTTGACAGGAACGGCAATGAAACCTCTTTCATAAAGGCAGATTACGCAATATATTATACTAAAAAACAGCTGTGGGAAGGTCGTAAACAGGTATACGGTGAAAACCGGGTGACTGGTGAGAGAATAGAAACCGATCAGATTTTCTGGGATCAGTCGGAAAAACGGATTTATTCTGAAAAATACACTAAAATTACAAGGCCTGACGGGACCCATATCGGTGAATACGGATTTGATGCCGAGGAAGATCTGTCACCTATTCAGCTCAGAGGATACAGCGGGAAAGTCACTATAAAGGATGAACCTGCCGAAGAAAATTAGGCAAAAATGAACCAATTTTTATTATTACTCGTTACGCTTGCGTTGGCAGCTTTCTTCGCCGGAATGGAGATTGCATTCCTTGCCTCGAATAAGCTGAGGCTTGAGCTCGATCGTAAACAGGGATTAATATCTTCAAGGATAATTCATATTTTCCAGGAGCGATCCGGACAGTACATTGCCACTATTCAGCTGGGCAATAATATCGCTATTGTAGTCTATGGAATTTTTATGGCCCGCTCTCTTGAACCGTTCATAGGAGGATTTATCACTTCGGAATTCGGTGTGATGACAGTTCAAACCCTTATCTCCACACTTATTATACTTTTTCTTGCTGAATATCTTCCCAAAGCGCTGGTACGGATCAATCCGAACCTGGCCCTGCGGATCATGTCATTCCCGCTACTCCTGATATTTATCGTGCTGTACCCTGCCAGCATTGTCATTCATCGTTTTTCAAACCTTATTCTGAAGTCGATTATCCGCTCAAAATCAGTTAATCAATACGACCAGATGGTTTTCGGGAAAGTCGATCTTAACCATCTGATCGATGAAAGTCAGGAAAACATAGGGGAAGCAAATACAGAGGAGAAAGATGAGATCAAATTGTTTCAGAATGCACTGGACTTTTCTAACGTAAAAATCAGGGATTGCATGATCCCGCGGACCGAGATCGTTGCAGTGAGCATCAGGGAGGGCATAGAAGATCTGAGGCGCAAATTCATTGAAAGCGGATTCTCAAAGCTCCTTATTTATGATGACGATCTGGATAATGTTCTTGGCTATGTAACCTCTAAAGAACTCTTTAAAAATCCAAGAGACATCAGATCAATGCTGATAAGTATTTCCTACGTGCCGGAAACCATGGCAGCCAATAAGCTTCTTAAAAAATTTATTCAGGAACACCGCAGTTTGGCTGTGGTGGTGGATGAATTCGGAGGTATTTCAGGAATTGTTACAATCGAGGACATAATGGAAGAAATATTCGGCGAAATCGATGATGAGCATGATGTGGATGAATTCATTGAAAAAAATCCGGAAAAAGGACAATATGTATTTTCAGGCAGGCTTGAGATAGATTACCTGAACGATAAATTTGGTCTGAATTTACCTGAGTCAGAAGAATATGATACTCTTGCAGGTTACATCATTTACCAGCATCAGAACATTCCTAAGGCGAATGATAAAATAGTTACAGATAAATATGAATTCAGAATTCTCAAAGTAGGCCGTACACGCATCGAACTTGTTCAGGTAAAAAGTCTGCATGAATAAATCGGTGAAATAATATAAATTGCTATATTCGTACCCTATTTTTTTGAATATTTTAACCTAAGTTTTTACATGGCAATTCTAGAACGACTGAGAGTCAGGGCTGGCCTGTTACTGGCCATTGTTATTGGTTTGGCTTTGCTGGCATTTGTATTAAGTGATTTGTTGGATTCGGGAGGTTCACTTTTTACCCGTTCAAAATATGAGATAGCTGAGATCTCCGGAAAATCAGTGCCTTATACGGATTATGAAATGAAGGTTCGTGAACTCGAGGATATGCAAAAACTCCAGAGCGGACAAATGAGCCTGGATGAGGAAACCACGGATCAGATAAGAAATCTTACATGGGACAACATGATAAGGGACATGCTTCTCGAAAAACAGTATGCAAAACTCGGCCTTGATGTATCCAATGACGAATTAAGCAGCATTATTAATGGCGACAATCCTCATCCCGCCATAGCACAACTGTTTACCGATCCTCAGACA
>DATAEX010000531.1:0-3116 GCA_036257765.1 Bacteroidales bacterium | reverse complement strand
AGAAGAAAAACAGAAATCAGGATCGAGCGAAACGCAGGGTAGGATTTCATAGTTTTCAGGGTTCTTACAAAACAAATTTAATAATTTGTAGGAACCGGCAAGCAACAGAGATTAGTTAGGATGGTGTATTTATCAACTAATGCGACTATTGTTTTGAACTACACTTCTCTGCGTATGTCAAAGTTTTCAAGTCGTTGTACTACATTGTTCAGGAAACTACCCCCCAATGCACCATCAATAACCCTGTGATCGTAAGTCAGAGCAAGCATCATTATATCTCTTACAGCCACGCCATAGCCATCAGCAGTTTTAACAGCCCATGGTTTCTTAAGGATTGTACCAAAAGCAAGTATCGCCGATTCGGGCTGATTGATAATTGGTGTTCCTGTAAGATTATTATATTGTCCTATATTAGTTATGGTAAAAGTTCCGCCCTTGATTTCCTCAGGATGCAAGGCACCTTTTCTGGCACGATCGGCCAGATCGGATAATTTTCGCGAAAGGCCGCCAAGGTTTTCGTGATCTGCATTTTTAATCACCGGTACAATAAGATTTCCATCCGCGAGTGCTGTTGCTATTCCTATATTTATTCCCTTCCTGAAAATGATTGATTCTCCTGATACTGAAACGTTAATGCGAGGATATTCTTTAAGAGTTTGTGCTACAGCCTCAATAAATACCGGTGTAAAAGTGAGTCTTATATTTTCGCGTTTTAAGAATTTTTCTTTTTGTTCTTCGCGCCATTTTACCAGCAAAGTAACATCAGCTTCGAGGAATGACGTAACATGAGCAGCCGTTCTTTTTGATGATATCATGTGGGAGGCTATAAGCTTTCGCATTCTGTCCATTTCAACAATCTCGTCGCCTGCATTCAAGCGGATTTCAGGCTTCTGAACCTGATCAACCGGCACTTCCCTGGCATCCGGGGTTTTATGATTAAGCCTGCCTTCCATAATATACTGATTAACATCATTCATAGTAATTTCACCATCTGTTCCCGTACCTTTAATTAATTTAAGTTCGTCTGCCCCGATTCCATGTTGCCTTGCCAGCATGCGAACCAGAGGCATGACCTTCACATCTGCTGTTTTTTCTATTCGTGTTTGCCTGGGAGGTTTGACCTTTTCATATGACTGTCCGCCGGAAATAGCAAGATCATAAGAATTAACCGATAGTTTTTCAGTTGCTTTACCCTCTGTTTCTATCAAAGCTATCACCTCTCCCACATTGGGTATTTCGCCTTCGCGATAAACAAGATTTACAACTGTTCCTTCAACAGGTGATGGAATTTCGGAATCTACTTTGTCAGTCGCAACTTCAACTAGCGGCTGGTCAATACTTACATGCTGTCCGGGCGATACAAGCCATTTTGTAATGGTAGCTTCAATTATGCCTTCGCCCATTGAAGGCAAAATCAATTCATAATTTACTTTTACCTTAGTTTCTTCCGGCATAGTCAACCACAGGCCTGCGGCCCAGCAATGGTATATGGTTAATTAAAATCTTAATATCATTTCTGATCCTGTAATCTTTTGCATAGGAAAGATTTAATTGTTCAGCATGGCCGGAATCAGCCGGAATGGAATTCATATCAAAAGGTGTCAGGATACCCTGTTTAATTTCAGGTAATCCCGGATGTTCTCCCCCGGTTGATTTATAATAGCCAACCCATGAATTTATCCCGAACATTACTGAGAATATATTACGGATAAATCCTCCTTTGTTTCTTACCAGAAAAATTAAAAAAGGACTTGCCGGAATAAGCAAAAGCGATAGAACAATATCAAACAGTCTTTTCTTTCTTTTATTCTGGATCCGTGATAATGTGTTGAAATGTAAAACGTATAATTCACCTGCAGTGTCGTTTGAACTGGAGCCAATAACCGAAAGGCTTTCAGGTGGTGCAATTTTAAATTCAACATCAGTTGCCGTAAATTGCAACATAGTACGGATTATCATTTCAGAAGATACTGAGGACGCACAAAATATCAGCTCATCTGCCTGGTTGACGCGCACAATATCTTCAATCTGACTCAGGTTTCCGACAAAGTCACTGTCTGCACGCTCCTTACCCGGATTTACGAAGCCAATCAGTTCAGGTACAACGTGAGTTTGTTTTACGATGGAATACACTCTGTTACTTTCCAGCTTGTCACCAATGATTAGTATCCGTTTTTTCTTTTTGAAAATCTCAAACGAAAAAACATTTTTGTTCAGGCTATGTAACAAATACCTTATCAAAAATGTTGAAACCAGTACCCATAAAGTACCTAAAATGATCAATGCCCGTGAGAATCTCCAGTCTTCAGGTAATAAAGCGTACACCACAAGTATAATAAGGGTTCCGGTAAGTACTCCTCTTACCAGATCAGTGAATTTTACTTTTTTCTCGTATCCGGTGGTAATGAAAATGCATAAAATCCATATTGCAATGTACCCGGGTACCATGATCCGCATATATTCCGGCGGGTAAGCGCCTGCATTTCCAAAATGTTGACGTTCCCAAAGCGGCATGAAATAATAATATCCAATATAGGTAAAGGCTACATCGAGTAAGGGAGTAATGATTCGGCCAATAAACCTGGAAAGTAAAGATAAGCCTGCCCTGAAATATATGGCAAGATGAATTATAAAGGAGTAAAAGCGGTACGTGCTTTGTTTGAAATGCTTTCGGGCAAAGATTATCATAGCCTTGTAGAAAATCATAACATAGTTGATGCTGCCTTTTCGGGTACTTTCCCCTTTATAATGAATTATAGTGGTGCCGGGAAAATAAATGTTCTTAAAACCTGCCTGGTTAAAGCGGTATGAGAGATCAATATCTTCACCATACATGAAAAACCGCTCATCGAGCAGTCCGGTCTTTTCAATTGCATTTCTGCGTATAAACATAAATGCACCTGAAATAACATCGACTTCATGGATTTTATCCATATCGAGGTATCCGAGATGGTATTTACCGAACCTCCTTGAACGCGGGAAAAGAGCTGATAGGCCGAAAACTTTGTAGAATGCAACCATGGGTTCAGGCAGAGCTCTCTTGGATTCAGGCAAGAAATGTCCCTTGCCGTCGATCATTTTGACTCCCAGGCATCCTGCTTCAGGATGGGTATCCA
>DATAEX010000521.1:0-3326 GCA_036257765.1 Bacteroidales bacterium | reverse complement strand
AAAAGAGCTGCTAAAAAGGAAAAACGTGAAAAAAAGGGATAGTAAATCCCTTTTTTTATGAGGGAATCAGGCAGATAAAACCTCACGGTGATAAAAATCACCTCATCTTCTAAAACCTTTGACAGATGCTTCACGTAAACGGAGCAAAACTATCAAAGCAAGATGAAGAGAGTTCTTACGGTGGTGATATTGGTTTTAACCTGCTATTTTTCAAGTTTTTCACAAGTTACTAATGTTCATCAGGCACAGTCTTTATTTATTTACAATTTTTCCAGGCTAATACAATGGCCCGCCGGCAACCAATCGGGCGATTTCGTGATTGGAGTTATTGGTAGTGATAATCTGTATAGCAGCCTCAATACTTATGTAGCCAATAAGAAAGTAGGTACACAGCCAATTGTTATTAAGAAATTTGAAAATCCCGAAAGCCTTACCCGTTGTCATATAATTTTTGTCGGCAACGGCAAGGTAGCCGCTTTTGATGAAGTACTAACCCGATTACGGGGATCTAACTGCCTTATAATTACCGAGAAAAAGGGAATGATCAACATGGGTTCGGCTATTGATTTCTTTATGGATCAGGACAAGCTGAAATTTGTGATCAACTCGGGAAATGCTCAGAAGTATAATCTTACAGTCAGCAAATCACTTGAAGATATGGCCTACCGGAACTAGGCTTATTCAGCTTCAACAATCCAGCGGGTCTGGTAGGATCTAAGGACGATCTGAGCGGATGAACCTATGAATTCATCTGCAATCAGATCGTATCCTCTTTTACTAGGACTGAGAACCGTATTTATGGTGATATAAGAGTCAGTAACATTTGAAAGACAATGAACCGTTTGATGAGTGGCCATATTCATGCGGGTAAATCCGAAAACTTCATTTCCCCTGTCAATAATTACCTGTGCAGCACCCGGATAAAAAGCCTGGCACCTTTTTCGTATCAGAATTAACCTTTTTAATTCTTCGTAAATTCTTTTTTGTGGTGTATCTGAATGCAACGTCCCGTAAAGTTCATCGCGGTCAAGTTCTTTACGGTTTATGGTGCGATATCTTCCGGTGGATTCCACCCCTTTATGATCGTTTGGAGTAGCCAGAAGGCTATGAATATAAAAAGCCGGAATTCCTTTCATAGCCATCATTATCGTCTGCGAACAGATATACCTTGATTCATACATATTGTCACTACCTTTTGAAGTGACTTTCATGGCATTGAACCACGTAATATTCATCTCATAGGGACTGAGAGATCCATCCTGATTTGCCCGCATACTTATGAAACCGCCAGAGCCGGACATCCCGTCAATCAGTGCGTTCAGTTCATGTTCAGGAAGAAGTCCTTCAAGTGGCCTGACTCCGATGCCGTCGTGCGATGCCGTATAATTTAAAAAAGTCTGATTCGCAGCAGTCTCCGGTATTTCATGTGCCCACCTGTTAAGATAGAAAGCATTCCCCGAGAACAAGGCATGTAATAACAGGGGTGGAAGACTGAACTGATATACCATATGCGCCTCGTCACCATTGCCAAAATAGCTCCAATTTTCTATGTTCGGAACATTCGTTTCAGTAAGTATTATTGTACCGGGCCTGACAAAAGTGGCTACATCCCGAAGCAGTTTAACTATTTCGTGCGTTTCATCCAGGTGAAGACAAAAGGTACCTGCACATTTCCAAAGAAATGCGATGGCATCAAGCCTGATAAAACGGGCTCCTCTGCCGATATAAAAAATCAGCACCTTTATTATTTCAATCAGAACTTCAGGATTTGAGAAATTCAGATCTATCTGGTCCGTACTGAAGGTTGTCCATACATCTTTTTCACCGGCAGCTGTTTTAAACCTCGTGAAAAGTGCAGTAGACCTGGGTCTTATTACCATGCTATAATCAGCGCCTTTTTCTGTTTCTATAAAGAAACCTTTTCCAGGAGAAATATTCTGAAGATAGTTACTAAACCAGGGATGCGCTGAAGATACATGATTAATGACGAGATCAGTCATCAGATAAAAATCACGTCCAATAGCCGACACATCGTCCCAGGTCCCGAGAACCGGGTTAACAGTCATAAAATCACTTACAGCAAATCCGTCATCAGATGTATAGGGGAAAAATGGAAGTATGTGAATACTTGACACGATTTCTGAAAGATTTTCCTTTAGAAATACATGAAGTGATCGTAAGGGCAATTCATTCTCCGCGCGAATACTGCTTCCGTAAGTTATAAGCACAATATCCTGCTCACTCCATTCAGGCCAGGCATCATATTGCCTGGTGGTAAGGGCAAGTATCCGGTTTACAAGCCTCTCCTGAAAACCCGATTTATATATCTTCTGCAATCTTCTTGCCACAATTCCGGCAAAATCCGACTGATCGGCAATAACAGGATTAATTTGAAAAGAGCTGATCATATTATTGTGGGAGTCCTTTTGTAAAAATGTTGTTTATCAGTGAACCCAGCGCATCTGAAATCACTTTGTTACCCAGCTTTTCGGTAAGTACCCGCAGATTATGTACTACAATTTTGTTTCGGTAAGTGTAATCAGTTGCTATCTTACCTGTTGTTTCAATGAGCTCAGGTGTCATTATATTATCTTCTATATAGGGCAGGTTGAACCCCAGCGGTTCCAAATCGCTTTTATACACACCATATCTGTTTATTATAACAGGTAAGCCAGCAGCGAGCATTTCAAGCAGATTATTCCCAAAACCTTCCACCTGGCTGAAATAGGTTCCTATACCTCCGACGGATGCTACAATTGAAGGTATTTCTGCAAAATTGTAATACTTTTTGTCGACGATAATATCGCGGTGTGACAAAATGATTTCCTCGCCAAAAATCAGGAAAACCGGATAAATCTTATATTCTTCCTTTTTCATATTGAAGTAAGAAATAAGAAATTCCTTGTATTTGGCCTCTTCATCACCCGAATGTCCTGAAATCAGAAGTGCAATACATTTCCTGATGTCTTTATTCAGAAATAAACTTTCAAGTTCAAATGCAAGATCAATCGCGAATTCGATTTTCTTTCTTGGAACAACGCGTGTATGTTGCAGCAGAACAAGAGTTTCATTAATAGTATAACCGGCATTTTCAATAGTTGTGCTTAATCCGATATCTTTAAAAAAGGAGCTGTTGTAGTTATCCTGCGGCGGGCAAATTAGCTCAGAAGTATTCCAATCGTGTTTTTCCCAATCCCATTTTATATCATGCGTATTGGGAATAATAACTGTCCTTTCCTTAAAGTAAATATCCGGATGTTTAAACCCGTAACCTCTGAACATTTTTTGGGCCAGTTCAGGCTGAATTGAATTTATAAAAACTATGC
>DATAEX010000508.1:0-7929 GCA_036257765.1 Bacteroidales bacterium | reverse complement strand
GGGCAAACCAAAAGAAATCAGGCTGCCCAAAGTCTCCATGATGCAATCGGCAAAAATTACATGTGACTACTTAAAAATCAGGGAAGGAAATACTGCTTTACTTTGTATGCCGGTTGATTATATAGCTGGCCGTATGATGATCGTCAGAAGTATGGTTTGCGGATTGAACCTGCTGATCGTTGAACCTAAGAGCCTTCCCGAAATAGAGTCCCTGCCTGATATTGATTTTGCAGCAATGGTTCCTTTGCAGGCCCTGAACCTTCTCATCTGCCGGAAAGAACTCGAAAAATGCGGAAAATTGCTTGTAGGCGGAGCAGAAATAAATTCTGAACTGGAGAATCTCCTTTTATCATTAAAAACTGAAGCTTTCGCCACTTACGGTATGGCTGAAACCTCATCGCACATAGCACTAAGAAAGTTAAACGGACCAGATAGAGATAAATCCTATTATGTTCTTCCGGGAGTCAGTATTTCGACGGATAGCAGACAATGTCTGATCATTAAAGCACCATGGATTCCGCAACAGGTTAAAACAAATGATATTGTTGAAATTACCGGCACTGATTCATTCCGCTGGCTGGGACGATACGATAATCTTATAAATTCAGGAGGAATAAAAATAGTGCCTGAAGAAGTGGAATCTCTGGTGATGTCAAAAACGGGAAAGGAATGCGTAGCCCTCGGCATACCGGATCACTTGCTTGGCCAGAAACTTATCCTGGTGATGGAAAAAAATCAGGTCACCGGTTCACCCGATGACCTGAAATCAGAGTTTTCAAGTGTCCTTCCGAGAAGGTGGAAACCGAAGGAAATCATTATCATGTCAAAATTTCCACGAAACGAGGCATTGAAGATCGACAGGAAAAAAATCCTGTCAATGGCTTTGAATCTTAAAGACTGAAAGACTATTGAGCTCTTGCCTTAAGATCATCCGGTTTCAGTGTGATCAAGTGTCCTTTCTCTTGTCCTCCCTTGTAAGTCACCACGCGAAGTGTTATCGGCCCTTCAGGCAAGGAAAACGGTTCGCTGTATTTCGGAGAGAATTCATCAGGCATACCTCCGTCGATGGTATAGTAAATTTCCATTCCGGGAACTTCTGCTTCCATTTCTATCCACATCTTGCCCTCTTTCATGCCAGCTGTGACAATCGCATCATACATAGCTTCGGAATAATTGACAGCGGCTGCATCGGAACGATTGAACTGGTTTTCGACGCGGTGAATGAAGTTTTCCCAGTTTTTCTTTTCGAGAGGCGACCAATAAACTTCTGCAAGTGCCCATCCTCTCGGCCAGGTCATGTATTCGGCGTGTCGCAGGGTTTCAATCTGTTCGGACCATAAATTACCCTGTCCGCCCAAAATGTATTTCGCATCTACACCTTCGGGAACGGGATTAAAGCCGTAACAGGTATTAAGTCTGAGTGCTGCATAAATGGGAGGGTCTACGGTGGGATCTCCCTGGGTATAATCGAGGTACGCAAATGTAGTGGGAGTCATGACCACATCATGACCCATCTTGGCAGCCTCTATTCCGCCTTCAATCCCACGCCAGCTCATCACGGTTGCACCTGGCGAAATACCTCCTTCAAGGATCTCATCCCAACCCAGCAGTTTCTTGCCCTTTGCATTCAGAATTTTCTCCACCCTTTTCATGAAATAACCCTGGAGCTCTTCCAGATGCGTCATGTTTTCCTTTTTCATCAGAGCCTGGCAACCCGGATCGTCTTTCCAGTAACCTTTGTAGCATTCATCTCCGCCAACATGAATATATGGTGCTGGAAATAACATAGCAACTTCCGTAAATACCTTATCGAGGAACTCATACACTTTTTCATCGGCCGGATTGAGCGTATTTTCAATCAGCATTTTGAACGTTCCGTCACCATACCATTCGGCAAAATTGGTTCCCGGATTAACTTTTGTATTTGGATCCTTTTTGGTGCTTAACTCCGGATACGCGGCAATTGCGGCCATGCTGTGACCCGGAATATCAACCTCGGGTATGATTGTTACATTCCTTTCTTTTGCATATTGAATGATCTCCTTTATATCTTCATGCGTATAAAAACCGCCCACGGTGGCTGGTTCACCGGGTTTTGGATCTTCACGATCGCCAAAATGCCCGTGCCTTTCTACCCTCCATGCACCTACTTCAGTGAGTTTCGGAAGCGACTTGATCTCTATACGCCAGCCATTGTCGTCGGTCAGATGCCAGTGGAAGGTGTTTAATTTGAATTTTGACATTTCATTGATATACCGCTTAACCTGCTCTTTGGTGAAGAAATTCCTGCTCACGTCAAGCATTAATCCCCTCCATCCGAATCGTGGATAATCCGTAATATTTACTGCCGGAATAGTCCATTCGGCCTTTACTACCGTATTACTTTCAATATCCGCAGGGAACAACTGCATCAATGTTTGCATGCCGTAGAATAATCCTGCCGGAGCATTTGCGGTTATGATCACACCTTTTGAAGAGCTTGAAAGAGTATAACCTTCATTTCCGATTTTTGTGTCAGGTTTGTTGTTCAGATTGAGTTGGATACTGCCTGAATTGCCTTGTTTAGGTGTAATTTTAAAACCTGTCGGTTTATTCAGTCTGGCGCTAAGCACATCGGCAATAGCCCGGGATTCACTGCCGCTATAAGTAACAGTTGAACCGTCAGTCAGGGTCCATGATCCACTTAAGACCTGCACATCCACGGGGATGGGAATGATGTTGACTTTTCTGTCCTGTCCCGATACGGCAAATGAAATCATAAGGGTTAGTATCAAAAAGATGTTTCTCATGTGGTTTAAATTATGGTTTATTCAATATTTCTTTTCTTTTCATTGTTGCTTACAAACGCCACCTTCTTGCTGTCAGGCGACCATGAAGGCACGTTAATACTCCCCTGCCCTCCGTAAAGATAAGCTACAACTTTCGGAGCGCCACCGTTTGCGGGCATTACCCGGAGCATAACACGCTTGTATGAAGGGTGGTCATCCGGATCTATTTCCGTGGGAAAGGATATGAATAAAATCCATTTTCCATCGGGCGATATATGGGGGAACCAATCGTTGTACTCATCAAATGTCAACTGTTGTATTCCCGTTCCATCGGGTTTCATACGGTACAGCTGCATGGTTCCGGTCTGACTTCCGTTATAATAAATATATTTGTTATCTGGTGAGCCTTCGGGACCATCTACATGGCCATGCCTGAAAAATGTCAGCTGCACTTCGTTTCCGCCTGTAGCCGGGCTTTTATAAACATTATAAATTGGTGTGTCTCTTTGAGCTACATAAAGCACCCATTTATCATCACCGGTCCATCCGTGGAAATACGATGGTGTTTTTTCAGTAATCAGCCTGGGCTCACCTCCCGTGAGAGGCAATACATATACCGAAGAACCTCCGCCAGGTAATCCTTCGCGGTGATGACTTATAGCCAGCTGTTTTCCATTAAATGAAATGCCATGGTCATTATTCAGCCGGCCGGCTGAACCGGTATTGAATTTAGCCGGTGTGCCGCCTTCCACCGGAATAGTATACAAAGAACCGTTTTCATTAAAAAGTAACGATTTCCCGTCGGGCATCCAGTTGGGAGCTTCGAATCTTCCCTCCGATTCATGGATCACTTTACGCATACCGGTGAATACATCAAGAATCTCCAGTCTGCAACCAACCATACCTTCTTTGTTGGGATCATATTTTTCAGGCACGGGTTTATCAATCCTTACATTCCATATCCTGGCTTCTTCCAGCACATCCGGATTATGCGAACAGATGAAGAGGCCGGCCAGCACTTCATCAGACATATCATTCATTAATGTCTTGCCTATCATCTGTAATGGTTCACCTGCCTGCGCCGCCCGGAGCATAATATGCTTACCCTGGCGTTCCAGTTGGATGATTTGGTAACCGGGCTTTGGAGCAAATATTTCATCCTGAGGATCACGCATGAAGGCTCCCCGCAAGGGTCGCCATTGCATTACGGTTAGTCCATCGCCATGCACAACAGCACTGTAATGTGATGCCTTTTCATCAAGCGATTCCCGGACCATCCATCCAATTTTGCGGTGAGGATCAACGCCCTTACCAGTGAAAGCAAAATTTGCCGTCAGAATGAAATCTCCTTTAATCTTTTTATAGGCAAATTGAAATTCGTCCCTTTCAAACCATATATTGTAACCTGAACCCTTTAGGGAATAAGTTTGAGTTGCTTCATCATATACCGTTGATCCGGCAATTTTTGGACTGCCGACATCCGCAAAATCCTCAAATATTCCTACAGGGCCGCCTCCCTGCACATTACCGGCAATGAATGCAGCTGAAAGCATAAGCGTCAAGATTTTCATGATTAATATAGTTAAGGTTAATGTGAGTATTTCAAAGTTAGCAAATAAAAAGCTGAACAAAATATCCTTCGGGAACTCTGCATTAAAATGGCGGATGGTAAAAATGTGTATATTTATTATTAATAATAATGATTAACTGCATGGTCAGAAAATCTGTATTCTTCTCCCTTATCCTTGTTTTTACTTTAAGGGCATTTGCATCCGAAGATTCTGTCTTACGGATCGTCCAGATCAGCGATGTGCAGCTTGGATTTACAATGGCCCGCTCAGGTGAAAAAAACGGAAAAATAGACAGCCTTCTTCACGATGTGGATGAAAAATACTTCAGGCGAGCAGTTCAGCTGATAAACAATCTTTCTCCTGCGACAGATGTTATTTTAAATACCGGTGATCTGGTCAATGACCCGGATAATCCGGAACAATGGAAGACCTATTCTGATGTAGCTGCAGGTTTCAAGGCACCCCTTTATGAGGTTATGGGAAATCATGATGGCTGGAGCTCGCATGGTATACGAGCTTTTAAAGATCGTTTTGTCAGAAACGATTATTACTCATTTAAAATTAAGAACTGCCTGTTTGTTGTACTTAACAGCTGGTATCTGAAGCATCCTGAACAAAATCCTTCAGAATCTAAACTACAAAAGGAATTTGCCGAAAAGATCCTGGACACTGACAGTTCCTCTTTCAGGATCCTGGTAATGCACTTCCCTGTTTATATTGAAAAACCTGACGAAGAAGATGCATATTTTAATCTTCCGCTACAGGAAAGAATGTGGTTACTGGATCTGGCCTCTGCAAACGGGGTAAAACTTATATTATCCGGACACAGCCATCGTAATATCATTCAAGAATATAATGATTCATTAACATTAATCACTACAGGTCCCGTTAGTGAACCGCTCGGCCTTAACAGTGATAAAACACCTTCAGTAAGAGGTTTCAGAATCATTGACATAAATCTGAACAATAGTACATATACCCATAAATTCATTAACCTGCCGGAATATGCAATTGAAATTCCTGAAAAAAGGTCCTATCCCGGGGGGAAAGATTTTCCTGATGGATTTTCATTCGCGTTTTTAGGCGATACACATTTCGATGAACCTGAACATCATGATATGAAATGGGTTCTTCGCGAACATCCTCGTGATACCAGCCAGATCACAAAATATTGCAGAAATACAAAAAATGTTCTGCCGGAACTGTTTGGAGATCTCAGAAGTCTGATAGTAAATAATAATGTTGGAATGGTTTTGCATACGGGAGATTTCACTGAGGGGCTGTGCGGTAGTTATTCGCTTGCTCACAAACAGCTAAGCGACTTTATTAGTTTCTCAGGTAACTATATAAATGTACCTTTTCTGTTAACCAGGGGGAACCATGATATAACCGGACCGGGAGCTGATTCGGCATACAAAAAAGTAGTGTTTCCTTTCCTGAGCATTCAAACCGGTAAGAATGTAACAGACTCAAAATATTCCTACATAAAAGGAAACTCAGCATTTTTCTTTTATGATAGTTATGACCCCTCTTCACTGGCATGGCTCGAAGAGCAAATGAAAAAATATCATAAAGTGAAATTCAAATTCGTAATCATGCATGAGCCCGTTGTTCCTATAAATGCACGATCGAAATGGACCGAGTTTTCAGGACCCGAGGAAACGTTGCAGCGGGAAAAACTTCTTAATATCCTTGGAGATAATAATGCCATAGTAATGGCTGGTCATCTGCATTGCTACGGTCTGGTACTGCGGAAAACCCGGAAGGGTGCATTTGTTCAACTTTCCGGTTCATCCGTTCCAGACAGGCTGAATGAACCGGCAGGTAAATATCTCGAAGGAAAAAAGGCATATGGAATACAGTTGATTCAGCTTGAACCGGCTTTTTCACCAAATGACAAAAGAGAGCGAATCAATACTCTAAAGAATGAAAAGCGGTGGATAAAGCATTTTGAATATGCTGAAATACAGGGATATATTGTACTAACTGTTAAAGGATCCCAGGTTTTTGCTGATGTATACTCCGGCACTGGATTCAACAAATGGAAAACAGTCAATCTCACCAGTCTGTTTGAATAACTTATAGAATCCTCTTACACTATTAGTAGAAATAACAGATTTGATTAATACAAAGTATTATCAGTTAATGCGTAATTGCCCCGGAGGGGCATTCACGTCAACTTAATAACTATAATTACTTTGACAGGTGTGACTTAAAAGGTTTGATTCTTCTTGCTGGGCGAAGTTTGCAAACCATAGCCGTTAAGTTAACTTCTTTTTAGCACGGGATAAATTTAAATCAGGAACGCTAATGCCCCTTTAGGGGTAAAATCTTTGTAGGAAACGTTTATATTTGTTTTATATCCAGCAGCGTAGCTGCGAAATAAATCAGGTATGTGTTTGAATGGTACAATTGATTTTCGGTCAGCGTCTTTCAGCAGAGATATCGCCCCCGCTGGGGCTAATGGGGGATATCAAAAATTGTATACTACAAAGATTTTGCCCCTAAAGGGGCTTTGGATTCTACGTTGCACAAGGTTTTCAGCGACTTGTATATATGTTTTACATCCAGCAGCGTAGCTGCGAAATAAAACAAAACCATGGCAAAAACCTTCTAATAATTTTCAGGCGGTACCGTTGTCTTCAGTATATCGTCAAACGACAGGTGAAATGGCTTTGAAATACTTTCATTATATCTTAATCTGAACTTATTGTATTCTGAAACCGCTCTCGAACTATTCTTAAGAATATAGAGCGATTTAATCTTATAAATCAGGGCGGGTTCATTCAGAAAATCGAAATAGTTCAGAATAATATCCGATATCTCAATACATTTCAGGTGATTATGCTTCTGGTAAGCATTCTTGTTCATATGGAGCAGGACATCGATAGCAGCAGAACTATACCTCTCTTTATATTGATCGAGATACTCCCAGTTCTCATTCGACAGTAGATTTCCAATTGAGAAATAGTTTAAAATTGCTTCGTTGTTCTCATCCGTTCCCGCCATTACCAAAACATTATGAACCTCAATGAAATCAATATATAGACCGTTCTCAAATTTTAGTTTCCAGCGTTGATTTTCCTTTATCAGGTTTATTAATGGCAGATCCTCAAATATTTTTCGAAGATTATTCATTATAACGCCCCTGTTATTTTTCTGCTGGTTTTTATTTAATGAAGGCCAAAGCAGGTCTGAAAAATCATCGGAGGTTATTCCGTTATTAAAATAATTTTCAAAGAACAATACTATGAAAGCGTGCCGGATTTTGGTTGCAAACCGGTAAGAGATATCGTGACCGTTTTGATCGAATACCTTGAATTCATTGAGCAGCCAGATCGCATTTTTCCTGGTTCTTTCAAACTTAACAGATTCAGATATTTCATCCTGCACTCTTACAGCCGTAGTCTTTTTTCGTTTCCTTACAAACAGAATCCAGGTTGTTCCTGCGAACAGAATTACAAGAATAATTGCTACGACTGAATAAAGCGTAACCGGTTTTTTTGAAAAATTGACAATATTCGGCTGCATGCCGGCAGGAGGAAAATTAAGCCGGTAAATTGTTGTTGCAGCAAAGGAGTTATTTGTTG
>DATAEX010000506.1:0-9463 GCA_036257765.1 Bacteroidales bacterium | reverse complement strand
AAAGAATTCTCCGTTTTCTGAAAAAAGTAAAGTTGATTGATAAAAAAATTCATTTCGACAGGGATAAAGATTCGCTTGAAACAATAGTGGAAGATGTAAATGAACAGCTCAACACCCGAATTGATTTCATATTGCCAGCCGATGAGGAACTGATTTCATTGATAATAAGCGAAGTAAACAATGCCATCAGAAGAGTTGTGGTGAAAGCGGCAGATAAGATAATTGAACTTAAGAAAGCTCCGTTCGATGAAAACGCAATCATAAACGAATTAAGTAAAGAAATTAATGCTGCCAACGAAGTCATTAATGATATGGTTGCCCGGAAAATAGCCACATTGTTATCGGCTCACGATATTCCTCCTAAACCATATACCCCCTTAATCAATTCCATATCACTAAGTTATTCATCTATTAAGGAATTAAATGCAGGCGAAGACCATTTCATTCATCTAATGCCTTTTGGCTTGGCGGGTTCAAATCCATTTGAATCTGGTACCGGTCCCTCATCAGGACCATCCCTGGTTCGGACACATAAATTGTTTTATGATGCCCTTGTGAATTCTTCAGAAAACACATCCGCTACCGGTATCCTTTACATTGGGATTAAAGATCTTACAGAAAATGAAACGCTTACAATATTTTTTCAGACCGACCAGAGCTTTAAAAAACAGGATTACAAACCCCCATTGTTAAGCTGGTGGTACCTCAAGGATAATGAGTGGAAAAGATTACAAAATGACCAGATCATATCCGACAGTACCTGGGGTTTACAAACTACAGGTATTGTTGAAATTTCTATTCCTTCGGATATAAATAACAATAACAGTATTTTTGATGAGAATAAACTGTACTGGTTGGGTATTTCAATAACCAAAGATCCGGAATCGCTGCCGGGCCTTGTTGATGTTGTAACCCAAGCAACCACCGTTACATTCGAAAATAGCGGAAACGATCCAAACCACCTGGCCTACCCATTGCCGGCCAACAAAATTACCCGGTTCGAGGAAATGCTTCCCGGTATTAAATCAGTCAAACAGCCTGTTGCTTCATTTAACGGAAAAGTAATGGAAACTGGTCCTGACTTTTATTCCAGGGTAAGCGAACGATTAAGACATAAGGGAAGAGCCGTTAACAATTGGGATCATGAGAGGCTGGTTCTTGAAAAGTTCCCTTCCGTTTTCAAGGTGAAGTGTATTAATAATTACATGAGTGGTCATTTCATTCCCGGGCATGTGACAGTTGTGCCAATTATGAACTTAAAAAATAAATCTGCCGATGACAGTACCGGCCTTCCCATGGCCAGCTATCTGGATTTGAGAAAAATCGAAGATTACCTGAAACAGCGTTGTTCCCCGTTTGTCCGTATTCACGCTGTAAATCCCCAACCCGATTATGTTTTGATCAATTGTAGGGTGAAGTTCAAAACTCTGGTTAACAAAGGCTTTTACCTCCATGAATTGAATGAACAATTGATAAAATTTCTGAGTCCATGGTCTGTTGACAGTGATACACCTTCTTTCTCCTCAAAGATCTTTGCTTCTTCCATTATCAATTTTATTGATAAAAAGGAATATGTAGACTATATAGCTGATCTTTCCATGAATCAGTTCAGGATCCTCGATGACGGAACCATTCATTACAGCAGGCTGGAAAATCAAACAATTGCATTGACCGAAACCCAGATTACGACGCCACATTCCATTCTGGTTTCTGCAAGGGAACATAATATTGAATTATTATGAAAAAGATCAATCATAAAAATGGCTGAAGATCTCTATATCGACATTAATAACAAACTCCTTCCTCATGAGGATTATAGCTACCTGAGGTCTGAGGGAATTAAACTTATCGAGCAGTTATCAGGGAAGATATGGACCAACTATAATACTCATGATCCGGGAATAACAATATTGGAAGCTCTTTGCTATGCATTGACAGAACTGGGTTACAAGACTTCTTTCAATATTGCTGATTTGCTTGCACCAAATACCAGATCGACCGATTGGAGCAACATATTCTTTACCGCTAAACAAATATTAACCTCAAATCCTGTTTCAATAACCGATTATCGCAAACTCATAATCGATACCGAAGGAGTAAGAAATGCCTGGATTGAAGTTACATCTGATTATGAGATTCTATTGTATCTAAATAAGGACAAGGAAAAGGATACAGAATCCGGCAAATTTTACCTATCCTATACGCCGGAATCAGGTAACGAGCCTTTGAGACTGCGGGGACTATATAAAATAACAGTAGAATATGAAGATGATATTATTGCAGAAAACAAACAGGAATTCATTAATGCAGTCATTAGGAAAAAGCTAAGTTTTCATAGAAACCTTTGTGAGGATTTTTTAACAATCAGGCCTGTAAATTACGAGCTTTTCAGAATGGAAGCTGAAGTTAAGGTGAGTGAAGGATCTGATATTGAAAGAATTAATGCTAAAATTTTCCAGGTAATCCATAATTTCTTTTCGCCTTCGGTAAAGTTTTATACGCTTCAGCAAATGCTGGAAAAGGGCTATTCAACCAGCGAAATATTTGAAGGCCCATCCTTGAAAAATGGTTTTATCGATACACGCGAACTCGAACAATCTGAAAGGTACATGGATATTCACCTTTCTGATATCATCAACCTCATCATGGATATTCCGGGTGTCATTGCTGTGAAGAAGTGTGTTTTCCCGATTGAAACCCAATCCGCTTTTTCCGATTTTACACAATGGATCACCGATATTAAGGAAAAGGAAAAAGCTCCCAGACTTGACATTGAAAACTCAGTAATTACATTCTTCAGAAGTGGCGACAGACATCGTTCCGATCTTGAAAAACAACCTGATAAACAAAGGGTGCGGAATATTTACTTTTTTCTCCAATCAGAAGTGCAATCGTCGAAACTGAAAGGCGTGCAAACCGATATAGCTGTCCCCAATGGTGAAAACATGGACGTAGCGGTTTATTTTCCGTTTCAGTACAGCTTACCTGCAGCATATGGAATGCATGAGAAGATCTTCGGCGCCACTCATCCTGATGAGCAGAGTGACCTTTCATCCAGGGAAAATCAAATCCTTCAGTTGCGTGGCTATCTTATGATTTTTGAACAGATTATGTCAGATTACCTCTACCATCTGTCCAATATCAGGCAGCTTTTCTCTTTCAGCCAAACCATCAATCAGAGTTTTTTTCCACGCCCGCTTGAAGGCATTTATGATATTGAACATCTGTTTGTCGATTATCAGAAATATAAGGATGATCTTATAAAACTGACTGAAACGGATAAACATTTTCTCAGGCAAAGAAATGCCATGCTTAATCATCTTCTTGCCCGACTGGGAGAAGACGGTGAGGCTTACTTTTCACCGGATAAAAGAAACCCGGTGGAAGAAAAGGATATTAAAGTCAGCATACTTACTGATTATATTGCCATTAGCAGTTATCGGGGTAGCGGATACAACTATTCCGATACTGATAAAATATGGGATACAGATAATGTTGCAGGAATGAAAAGGAGGATCGGAAGATTATTGGGATTCAAAAGCTTCAATACCACTGCCATTACCTCCGACTGGATTACTATAGAGAAGGTACAGAAACAGGGCAATCTGACACGGTTTAAGATTGTTTTGCACGATCCGGAAAATTCAGCGAATATTCTTCTTGAAAGTAATGAATATGAGCATGAATCAGAAATACATGAAATCTTAAAATATATCTTACAATCGGGATCTGAAAGATCGTTGTATGATATCGATGCCCGGCGTGGCAAAAAATCATTTAGCCTGAAAAAACCAAATAACGAAGGCAGCTTTGACATCGTAGCCGTCCGAAATTTAATTGATGAAGATCCGGAAACTTATCTCACAAAAACAATTGAAACACTTGAAATCCTGACAGGACGGGAAAATTTCCATATACTCGAACATATTCTTTTACGACCCCGCATTAATCCTCAGGATACCGGAACGCGACGCACTCCGGGAAGGATCGAAGCCACAACTTTATTATCAATTCCGGCTATTCCCGAAAACGATTTCATTATAAGCCGGCAATCATCAGCTGTTGCTTACACATTCAAAAAGACAAGAATCAAGGATCCTGCACCTTCTGATAAAGTTATCTGGAAACTCAGCCTAAAAAAGGAAGATAATGAGATTCTGGTTTCGACAGAGGATTTTATATTCGAAGGCCACATCAGAAAAAGAGAAGAACGCATAAGGCAACTCGGGACAGATGATACAAATTACATCAGGGAAAAAAATTCTGAGGGACGATTTATATTCAGGCTGGCTGACCGTTCGAAGGAGCCGCCGCAGATTTTAGCCATTTGTAAAAAAAGCTATCAGAAAGAAGAGGATATGGAAGCCGAAATAAAATCACTTATCAGGTTCTTTTCTTTTGAAATGGAAATTGTTGAAATGGAAGATATAAGACCCGACTTAAACAGTTTTGCAGATCCTTATTCATTTCGTATTTCCATGTTTATTCCTGCATGGCCTGCAAAATTCCGTGATCCGGGTTTCAGGCATCTGTTTGAAAAGGCAGTTTACCTGGAAACTCCGGCTCATATTTATCCGGAAGTTTACTGGCTTGAATATCACGAAATGAAGGATTTTGAAGAGGTGTATAAGGCATGGCTGCATGAAATTGCGGTAAATGCAATTCCCGATTATCAAATTGTAAATAATCTGGTTGATGTAGTGAACAGGACAAGAATAGCGAATGACAATGCTGATTGATGCCGTAAATAAGCTCATTATCGAATTTACCTGTAATTCCGAGGATACCGCAAAGGAGGTAAGCAGAGGTATTTCGAATTACTGGACTAACCGGTTCAGCGAAATACTATCAAGGATCATTTCAGCGAAAATCGATAGCAGAATGGTATTGAAAATTGACAGACTTGAAGTTGAACTTGGAGATATTTCTCCTGGTGACTTTGTCTCTCAGGAGGTTTATTCAAAATTAGAAACCTTGCTTACAGAAACTGTTGAAAAAGTTATAAGCAAAACAAGTGAAGCAATAGAGGGTGCAGGTAAGACTTCAATACAGATTTTGAAAACCCTGCTTCTTACAGGCGATCTGCCATGGTGGATGGATAAGAATAGCACACTAAAACTTGACGACTTATTGAAAACTTCATTGGAGGAAAATAAAGAAGATCTAAAACAATTTCTTCTCACCCATAAAGACAACCCTGATGTAATGTATAGAGTGCAAAAATCTTTCTCACCGGGAACGGTCAAAAACCTGAAACATGTATTTCCGAAGTTGCATCCTAAGAGCAATTTATTATACCTCAGCCCCCGGAAGTTGCATTGGGACAAGCTTCACGGTTCCATATTGCAAAAGATATCCGATGCTTTAAATAAATCTTACAGGTATTCCGGTTTTAAACACATGCTGGTTCAAAATATCATTGAAAACCATGGGCACAATTTAATACAAGGTGTCATCCGGCTACATGTGTTTTCTGAGAAACAACTGAGCATGCTTGAGTCTGAACTTATTTCAGGAAAAACCCATGTGAAAACTGAGAGTCATTTGTTACAGCTGAATTGGTATCAACTCGAATTTTTAAGTCGTCCGGAATTATGGAAAGAACAAACCGGAGTGCAGAACCGGAGAGCTATGGAAAAAATTAAAATTCATGGTTTTCGGCAGGTTTTTGAAAAGAGAAGTGCTGAAATGATTATCATTCACCCTGGTTTTTTAGCGAATAATGTATTGGGTCTGTTGTTACGCGACAGCCCTTTGTCTGGTTCCACCCCCTTTGAGATTTCGGATAATCAACTTGACCTCCTTGCGTTTTTGCAGAGAATTCACAAAACGCATCATAATTTACTTGATATAGTGAAAAGACTCAGCAGGAGACAAACTTCCCATTTGACAAAAGTGATAGATATGCAGCGATTTCCCTCCGTTGCATCCAAAAAGTCAGTGGAGCAGATTTTGAAAAAACTGCCGCAAAAAGATCTGCAATTAATTTCACAACTTACCCAACTCGGCAAAAGTGAAATAGAAATCATCAGGCAAACTGTTCAGGATGATATAATTGAAAAAGCGATAATTGAAAATGCCGGGTTATGTATCGTCGCTCCCTTTCTTACTTCATTATTCAACAGACTCGGATTTATTCAGAATGGAAAGTTTACGTCGAAGTATGCGGCTCACCGGGCGGTTTATATTTTGGAATACATGGTAAACGGTCGTCAAAAAAACTATGAATACAAGCTTCTGCTGAACAAGCTGCTTTGCGGAATGGATCTTCACGAACCAATCACCGGTTTCAAACGGTTAACTGCGGTTGAAAAACAGGAGACAAATGATCTCCTCTCTTCAGTGATTGACCATTGGAAAGCACTTAAAACAACCAGCGTGAAAGGGTTACAAACCTCATTTATTCAGAGAAAAGGCATATTGACCGAAAAAAATGACAATTGGACCTTACAGGTGGAAAAAACTGCCTTTGACCTTTTACTTGATAGCATGCCCTGGAACTACCATTATATCAAATTTTCGTGGATGAAAAAAAAGATTCAGGTTGAATGGTAGATATTATGGACATATTGAAAGAAAATACCGATGTCATCCGGCAGGAACTAAAATGGTTTGATGAGGTATTGAACGTACGGCTGAAATTATATTTCGGACATGAGTGCGATGTAAGTTCCATCTGGGACAAGTTACCTCCTGATTATAATGGAAAGGAAGCCTATTACGGCGAATTTATTCGGCATTATCACTGCACAGCCGCTGAACGTTTGATTCTGATGCTGGCCCTCGCACCCCATGCGAAGCCTCAGATGCTGGATGTATTTACTATGAAAAATGCAACATACGACAAAGGTTTTACAGAATTCGGAGGCTTGAAAGGGAGTTCCCATGGAGGTTTTCTTCCAACCGGAGAGACCGCTGTTTTTCTGCTCGCGGGTGACGATCTCTATGCAAGAATGGCCGTGATGGATTTATTCAATAACAAACATTATTTTACATATCATCAGATATTGCAGCTAAATGATTCTGCCCCCAATGAACCTGTATTAAGTGGTTCTTTAAGTTTATCACCGGATTATATCAATTTCTTTCTAACGGGGCAAAATCGTAATCCAAGGTTTAATAAGGATTTCCCGGCAAAAATCATTCAGACTGAAATTGAATGGAACGAACTGGTTTTGCCTGAGGAAACAATGACCCAGGTGGAAGAAATCAGTATCGGCATTGAACACCACGATACATTGATGTACAAATGGGGTTTCTCGAAAAAACTAAAGCCTGGTTATAAAAGCCTGTTTTATGGCCCACCGGGAACAGGGAAAACACTGGTAGCCTGCCTGATTGGTAAACGATGCAACAGAGATGTTTATAGGATTGACTTGAGTACAATTGTCTCAAAATACATTGGTGAAACCGAGAAAAACCTGGAAAGGATTTTTCAAATGGCTGAAAACCGAAACTGGATCCTGTTTTTTGATGAAGCTGACGCGCTTTTTGGAAAGCGCACCGGCGTGACTAATTCGCACGACCGGTATGCAAATCAGGAAACAGCCTATCTGCTGCAGCGAATTGAAGATTTTAAAGGAGTTGTAGTACTGGCGAGCAATCTGAAGAGCAATATTGATGAAGCATTTTCACGAAGATTCCAATCAATTATCTATTTCCCCATTCCCCAGGTAGAAGAAAGGTTACGGCTTTGGAATCAATCTTTTTCGCCTGCTACTGTTTTAGAGGAAGGTTTTGATACAAAACACTTTGCCAGAAAATATGAACTTACCGGCGGTATGATTTTGAATGTCATACGCTACTGCTCGTTAATGGCGCTTAAGCGAAACGAAAATGTAATCAGAAGTATTGATGCCGAAAATGGAATTCAGAAAGAAATGATGAAAGAGGGACGGTTAATGTAATGGAAGCAATCAGGCAAACAGGCAGACAACAGGCAACAGTAGCTTTCTCGAATACTGTTGGCAGAACTGTTGCACCTGTCACGAGGGTGTTGGCCGCTCAATCTCACATTCAAACCAAGTTAACTGTTAACAAACCCGGTGACCGATTCGAGCAGGAAGCCGATTCGGTTGCCGACAAAGTTATGCGCATACATAGCGAGCATCCTGCAATCAACCGCTCAACGGAACTGATGCCTTTTTCACCTTCCAACGTTTACAGGGAAACGGAATCACATACGACCGATGTAGATTATAACACACTTTCACATATTGAACCCGAGCTGAGAACCTCTAAAGGAGGAGGTGAGCCCCTTCCTGCTGATACGAACAGCTTCATGAGCCATTCTATAGGCGCCGACTTCAGCCCCGTCCGGGTACATACCAATACAAAAGCGGCATCCATGAGTCAGTCTTTGCATGCTCATGCATTTACTCATGGTAATGATATTTATTTCAACTCCGGTATGTACAACCCGGGAAGTTCGTCCGGTAAAAAATTGATTGCGCATGAGTTATCGCATGTTGTCCAACAGGGAGCGGTAAACCGAATTCAGCGCAGCAGCGATCAAAATATCTCAATAAGTTCAGGTGAAAATGTTGCACCACTTCAGCGTCGTTCGGCACAGACTGTAATGACAGCTGATCCGGCTTTTCAAGCGGTAGTTAAAAAAGTAAAAGACACAGGAAAAAAAGCGAAGGTACATGAACCGGCTTCAAAAAAGGCAAAACAAGCCCAGGTTGCTGCCAAACCACCGGCAAACGAAAAAATCAGCAAAGCAAAAGACAAAAAAGTAGCTGAAATGGATCAGCAACAGCCCGGTAACTTTGATGAAAACAAATTCAAAGCGGCACTCAGGGCAAAAATAGCCGCCCTGAAGCTTAATACATTGAAGGAGGCCGAGAACTTCAAAGCGAATAATGGCGCTGCAGCCGTTAAAGGAGATGCTGCATCCCAGGTAAGCAATGAAAAAATGAAAGCCTCTCAGAGTATCGAGGGCAAAGTGAAAGAAGCTCCCTCGCCCAAAGGCATTGAAGGTAAGGAAGTGGGACCTGTGCCAAAAGCAGAAAAAAACATTGCAGCACCAAATGTGAGCGGAGCCCAGGCTTCGCCTAAACCCGTTCCTGGCGCGGAGATTTCTTTACAGAAAGGGAGCCAGGATTTGGATAAAGAAATGGTTGATGCCAATGTAACTGAAAAACAGCTCGCAAAATCGAACGAGCCAAAGTTCAACGCAGCATTGGAAAGCAAAAAAACAGCCCAGAAAGATGCTGTGGATCGTCCGAAACAATTCAGAAAGGATGAGAGCGGAATTATCAACAATGCCCAGGTTGTTGCCACAGGAATGAGTAAAACAAAGCTTGCCTCAATGGTTGGATCCAGAAAAACAAAGATGGGCGGGGTCCTTTCCAAACAAGAGCAAGCCAAAGCAAAAGATGAAGCAGATCGTGCCAAAGTAGCGGCAGATATTGAAGCAAAATTTACAGCAACAAAAACCGAGGTTGAAGCCATTCTTTCA
>DATAEX010000501.1:0-6214 GCA_036257765.1 Bacteroidales bacterium | reverse complement strand
CGTGCATGAGTCGTATCATTGTTATATGCCTTTTTATATGGGCTTCAATGAAACCAGGTACATGTGGATGGATGAGGGATTTACAAACTTCAATGAGCACAAATTCACAGGCGATGGCATTTCGTTGCAAGCTGCAGATATGGCTTCATATCCGCAATTAGCTGGGAAGCTGGCAGATTATCCGCTAATGTTCTACAAAGCAGAAGAGGCCTCAGGTTTTTTCAGCTTTATGACCTATGTGAAGCATTGCAACAACCTTCTTTTTCTGGAATCGTTGCTTGGCAAGGAAACATTTTTAAAAGCTACCAGGGAATTTATGAAGAACTGGAACGGAAAGCATCCGACTCCATATGATATGTTTTATTCCTATTCCCGGTTTGCGTCAGGGGACATAAACTGGTTTTGGAAGGCCTGTTATTTCGAACCCGGATATGCAGACCTGGCAATAAAATCGGTTGAAAAGAAAATTATTGTAATAGAAAAGAAAGGAAATATGCCGGTTCCGGTTTATATCGAGGTGACTTATGATGATGGTTCAAAAGAAAAGGCATTTGCAAGCCTGGATATATGGAAGGATGGTTTAAGCGAATATCAGGTCAAATTAAAAAGCAGCAAAAATATTAAGTCGGTCAAACTTGGCAACTTGATGACCCCCGATGCAAATCCTTCAGATAATGCATTTAAACAATAGTCAGCTAATTGCCCCTTGTGGCATGAACTGTTCCAGGTGCTCCGGATTCCTTCGCTCAAAAAACAAATGTGTAGGTTGCAGGATCGAAGGTTCCAAGCCAGGGTATTGCACACGCTGTATAATTATTAACTGCAGTAGCCTGGCTGCAACAAAATCCGGATTTTGTTATGATTGTGAAAGATATCCGTGTAAAAGATTGAAACAATTGGATAAGCGGTATCGTTTGAAGTACAGTACCAGCTTAATAAGCAATCTTGAAGAGATCAAAACCAACGGCATCGAGGCTTTTATCAGTTCGGAGGCTAAAAAATGGAGTTGCCCCAAATGTGGAAGCACCATTTGCATTCATACCAAACTATGCATAAAATGCAATTAATGAAGCACTTATAGTTATTTCAGGGTTGATCGTTAAACAATGTTAAGGAATTGGTACGGATTTTGGTATTAATTAATCAGAACAAGTGTTCTTAAAAAACGTAGCCATGAAAAAATACTTTTACACCCCGGTTCTGGTAGCTCTCCTTACCGCTTTCACAACCGTCCGGGCACAGGACAGGCAGGATTACCTGGGTTTACCCGGTGACAACCTGAATCTTTTTGCAGTAATGAAGTTATTCCAGGAATCAGAGACTCTCGAAGGATTCGAGAGGAATCTGAATGATCAGAATAATTATATTAATAACCTTGATCTCAACGGCGACGGATATGTCGATTACATAAAGGTAATTGATAACGTTGACCGGAATGTTCATTTCATAGTTCTTCAGGTTGCCATAAATCACAGGGAGAATCAGGATGTGGCAGTATTCACAGTTGTCCGTGAAGGAAACGGGAATGTGACCATACAACTTGTAGGGGACGAAGCACTTTATGGAAGGAATTACATAGTTGAACCAATATATGATGAAACTCTTAATCCGGGCTATACAGGCCGGGGTAACAGGGACCGGGTCACCGTTGTCCACACCAATACTTATGAAGTTGCCGCATGGCCCGTTATACGTTTCATATTCATGCCTACCTATGTAGTATGGCATTCACCCTGGTACTGGGATTACTACCCGGTTTACTGGAGGCCCTGGAGTCCTTTCTACTGGCATCAATACTATGGATATCACTACAATTACTACAATTGGTACTATGGCCATTACCGTCATTGGGATCATCACCGTTACGATTACTGGCATGATACTTATTACACTCACCACCATCATTATTCACCTTACGTTCACACGAGAATCAATGACGGATATTACAAAAGAACTTATTCCAGGCCGGAAACCAGGAATGAAGGAGCCGCTCTTTACAGGAGAACTCGTTCGGCAAGCAATGGTTCAGCAACCAATGTAAGCAACTCGGGCGGAAGAAGGACCTCAAGCGGTGGTACGGTCAGACAGTCGGGCAATACAACCCGAAGCAGAGAAACTAATACTTCAGGTACCAGAACTTCCGGTACAAGACAATCTACCACAGGCACTACAAGGCAATCAACTTCTACCGTTAACAGAACTTCGTCAGGTAATGAAGTAAGAAGGTCCACTTCAACAGGTGGGAACAGGGAATCGTCAGTAAGAACTGAAACTAAAAGTAATCCTGTCAATACAACCAGGCAGAGTTCGACTTCCACTACAACCACGACAAAAAGAGGTACTACAACGACTTCACGACAGAGTGATGCTCGTACAGAGCCTGTAACAAGAAGTTCGGAAAGAAGAACTTCCGTAAGTTCGGGTAACGGCGGAAGTTCATCATCCGGACAGTCGGTTTCAAGAAACACTACTCAACGTTCGGGCGGCTCAGTAAGCAGCCAGGAAAGGAGATCGTCCGGAAGCGGAAGCTCAGGCAGCACAAAAGACTCCAAATCCTCTGAAAAATCCAGCCGTAGTACCGGCAGAAGGTAATGTCAGATATAAGGTATATAAAGGCCTTGCCATCGGCAGGGCTTTTTTTTTTGAATTCAACAGAGCATTAATTTCCTTAAATCTTACTCATCTTTTTTTACAGTATATTTGTTATAAGTATAAAGCTTTTATGAAACAGGTACTTAGGTATGCAGGATATATTGCATTGATAGCGTTAGCAGTTTTTTTATTTTACCGGTTTTATTTTATTGGTGTCTGGATACTTGTCGCTGCTGTAGTATCCTTTATTGGTCAGCCAATCGCTCTATTTTTCGAAAGAATACATTTTAGAGGCATTAAAATACCACGTTTTGTTGCGGCATTATTAGCATTACTAGTAATTATTCTGATCTTTTTCGGGTTCCTGGGAATATTTGTGCCCCTTATTGTCAACCAGGCGAGCACAATTGCAGATATCGATATGGATAAACTCACGGAAAGCATCGAAGGTCCTTTACACTGGATCGATCAAAAATTACGTGCCTTTGGAATTATTCCTGATGGCGTGCCTTTGCAGAAATATATAATAAGCCAGGCTAAATCATTGGTCGGATTAGGCAGTGTAGGCTCTGTAGTGGCAAATATTTTAAGCGTGGCAGGTAATATTTTTATAGGAGTATTTTCAATCTTTTTTATTTCCTTCTTCTTTATTAAGGATGAGAATATGTTTGAGGATGACCTGCTGCTGGTTGTTCCGAAAAAACATCACAAGGCCACGCATGTAGTTATCGAGGACTCCAAGTCGCTTTTGAAAAGATATTTTATTGGTGTGATTACAGAAGTGTTCAGTGTTATGCTTTTAATTTCGTTGGGACTATGGATATTCGGCGTAAAAAACGCTTTGCTCATAGGATTCTTTGGAGGTATTATGAACATAATACCTTATCTGGGCCCGGTGATCGGATCAGCCATAGGAATTTTACTGGGTATCACCTCGGCTATGGCTAACGGAGGTTATAATGATCTGATGCCTGTTTTCTTTAAGCTGCTCGGTGTATTCGTCGCGGTCCAGATTATAGATAATAATGTCCTTGTGCCTATCATTTATGCCAAAAGTGTAAAATCACACCCTTTGGAAATTTTCCTTGTCATAGTTATGGGCGGAAGTCTTGCAGGTTTTGTGGGAATGCTTATGGCTGTCCCGGTTTACACTATCTTAAGAGTTATTGCAAGAGAATTCTTTCAGCAATTCAGGGTAGTCCAGAAGCTTACCGAGACAATGGATTAGTAAAAATCTTTTCACATGCCTTCAATAAGAAAACGGCTTTACGAGATCATATTTGAGTCAGATACTCGTGCAGGCAGAATGTTTAATGTGGTGCTTCTCAGTATTATTATGATAAGCGTTATTCTGGTAATGCTTGAAAGCGTTGGTGCAATCCGGATCAGATACCTTCATTTATTAAGAACACTTGAGTGGGTCATTACAGTTATTTTCACCCTGGAATACCTGGCAAGGATGTGGGTGGTTGACAGGCCGTTGAAGTATAGTACGAGCTTTTATGGAATTATCGATCTGATGGCCCTTCTACCCACATACCTTGACGTGATATTTACCGGTGGTCATAGTCTTATAGTGCTGCGGTTATTCAGGATGCTCAGAGTTTTCCGTATTCTTAAACTGAGCCAGTACAGCAGAGCCGGTAGACTTCTTGTAAGTGCAATGTGGGACAGTCGCCAGAAAATCAGCGTTTTTATTGTTTTTGTTCTTTTGCTTGCAGTAATAATCGGAACAGTTATGTATCTTGTCGAAGGGAACGAGCATGGATTCAGCAGTATTCCACGGAGCATTTATTGGGCAATCGTCACCCTTACAACGGTTGGATATGGCGATCTATCGCCGTCCACAGGATTGGGCCAGTTCTGTGCAAGCATCATTATGATTCTTGGATACGCAATAATTGCTATACCCACAGGTATAGTAACTGCAGCTTTTATTACAAAGCGCCAGGACAATACACAGATTTGCTCAAACTGTTATTATGATAAGCATGATGACGATGCGGAATTCTGTAAACGATGCGGAACCAGGTTAACTACTAAATAACAAGGAATATGAAACACGAAAAAATCAATCGCAGGAGTTTTGTCAGAAGTTCAGCTGCTATTGCAGCAGGTTTTGCGTTTGCAGGAGGCAGCACATTTGCTTCCACCGCAAATAGTTTTGTGCAACCGAAAAATAAGCTTCCGAGGTGGAAAGGCTTTAACTTGCTTGATTATTTTTCGCCAAACCCTGACAGGAATGAGCGCGATCGTACAACAGATGAAGATTTAAAGTGGATGGCAGATTGGGGATTTGATTTTGTAAGGCTTCCAATGGCCTATCCGAGGTATATCAATATTGACCGGTCAAAACAGATTTCCCCTGACGATTATTATAAGATTGATGAAAAAATAGTGGATGAAATTGAGCAGCTTGTAAGTCGTGCAAATAAATACAAACTTCATGTCAGCCTGAATCTGCACAGGGCACCCGGTTATTGCATAAATGCCGGTTTCTATGAACCCTATAATTTATGGAAAGATAAGGAAGCTCAGGATGCTTTCAATTTTCATTGGGGCTTATGGGCAGAACGCTTCAAAAATGTTTCTCCCGATTTGATCAGCTTTGATTTATTGAACGAACCGGCGTTCAAGGAAGATATTAATGATCAGTTTTCAAAAAGCAGTGCTCTTCCGGGAGATTTATACAGGAAAGTAGCAAAAGGTGCAGCAGATGCTATCCGTAAAATTACTCCCGGCCGTCTGATTGTTGCTGATGGAAATAACGTGGGTGGCCAGGTGACACCAGAATTATTTGATCTCGATATGGGGCAGAGCTGCAGAGGCTATTACCCACATTACGTTTCGCATTACCAGGCAGGATGGGTTTGGAAGAATCCCGCAGATGCACCAATGCCGGTTTGGCCAGGTACCATCGATGGTCAATATTTCAGCAGGGAAAAGCTCGAGCAATTTTACCAGCCATGGATTCAAGCTGTAAATAAAGGCATTGGAGTTCATTGCGGTGAATGCGGCTGTTGGAGAAAAACCCCGCATAATGTATTCATGGCCTGGTTCGGGGATGTAATTGACATTCTTACAAAGAATAATATCGGATATGCTCTTTGGAACTTCAGGGGTGATTTTGGGATACTCGATTCAGGCCGGGAAGACGTTGAGTATACCGACTGGTACGGACATAAACTCGACAGTAAACTGCTCGGATTGCTGAAGAAGTACTAGCGTGAACACGCCAGTACGCCTTTCCAATATCCGATAGATTCGGCTATTCCGGCAAGAGAATCTTTCATATCTTTTTCAAATTCGAGGCTGCATTTACCGGTGTAATTGATTTTTTTGATCGCGGCAATTACGCCGGGAATATCAATTATTCCTCTGCCCATCTCAATGGTTTTTCCATCCTTATCGGCGCGGGTTACATCCTTGATGTGCATATCGTATATCCTGCTGCCGTATTCCTGAATATCCGAGACAGGATCTTTGCCATCCCGAATGGTATGGCCGATATCCAGGCAAATTCCAAGCCGGCTATCCCTGTCCTTTATATTTTTCCATATGTCTGCGGCATTAGGATAGAGTGTATTGTCGGGGCCGTGATTATGAACAGCAACACGGATGT
>DATAEX010000491.1:0-12327 GCA_036257765.1 Bacteroidales bacterium | reverse complement strand
AAGCTGATATTGTAATTGGCCTTGGGATCGGTGAACTGTCCGCTGAACACTGGCTTGAGTTCGTTCTGATTTTCAGTGTTCAGTTTGGATTCCCGCTGTTCGTCTTTCTGAATCAGTTTATCAATTACATCGCTGTCAACCCTGACAAAATGTGAATCTTTGAATTTCGTCTCAAGCTGATTTATGAAATGCATATCCAGATGGCCATCCATTACTACTACATCATAACCTTTGTTTCTGGCCGATTCAATATAACTGTACTGTGCTTGCCGGTCGGTTGTATACAGATACACCAGGGTCTTGTTCTTGTCTTTCTGAGTTTCTTTTATAAGCTTTTCATATTCTTCGAAGGTGAAGTATTTATTTTCAGTATTCTTAAGCAATGCGAATTTTGAGGCCTGTTCATAGAATTTTTCTTCTGAGATCATGCCATATTCAATAAACAGCTTCAGATCATCCCATTTTTTTTCAAACTGTTCCCTGTCGGTCTTGAAAATATCCTGCAGGCGGTCAGCGACCTTTTTTGTGATATGACTGGATATCTTTTTTACATTCGAATCACTTTGCAGATAGCTTCTGGAAACATTGAGCGGAATATCAGGTGAATCAAGAACACCATGCAGCAAGGTCAGAAATTCAGGAACAATTCCTTCAACAGAGTCTGTTACAAACACCTGGTTACTATATAACTGGATCTTATTCTTTTGAATGTCGAAGTTGCTTTTAATTTTAGGGAAGTAAAGGATTCCGGTAAGATTGAAAGGGTAATCGACATTGAGATGGATATTAAAAAGCGGTTCATCCGCCATGGGATATAATTCCTTATAAAATGCTTTATAATCCTCCTCCTTAACGTCAGCCGGTTTTTTTGTCCATAGAGGAGTCGTATTGTTGATTATTTTGTCCTCGTCGAGTTCAACCGATTTACCGTCTTTCCATTCTGTTTTCTTGCCAAAACCTATCGGAACGGGAAGGAACCTGCAGTATTTGCGTAATATATCTTCAATCCGGTGTTCTTCTAGAAACTCTTCAGAATCCTTATCGATATAAAGAATGATATCAGTCCCTCTCTGAATTTTTTCGGTTTCTTCCATCTTGTAATCAGGCGTTCCATCGCAGACCCATTTTACTCCTTTCGAACCATCCTGGTAGGATTTGCTGATAACTTCGACTCTTTCAGATACCATAAAAGAGGAATAAAAGCCAAGGCCGAAGTGCCCGATAATGTTTGCTGCCTGGTTTTTATACTTTTCCAGGAAGTCTTCAGCGCTTGAAAAGGCTATCTGATTAATGTATTTATCAACCTCTTCAGCGCTCATGCCAATACCCTGATCGGTTACTGTAATCGTTTTTGCTTTTTTGTCGACTTTAATCCGGATGGTCAGATCGCCGAGATCGCCTTTAAAATCACCCATGTTTGAAAGTGTTTTAAGCTTCTGGGTAGCATCCACGGCGTTGGAAATCAGCTCTCTCAGGAATATTTCATGATCTGAATAAAGGAATTTTTTGATAATCGGGAAAATGTTCTCGGTGGTAACGCCAATTTTACCTGTCTGCATGTCTGTAGATTTTTAAGTTCAACAAAATTTTCCAGCAACCAGCAAAATCAAAGATTATGCCGTTAAGAGTCAATATGTCAATTAGTCATATTGTTGCTTAAAAACTGACACCCTGAATAGGTAAAACATATATCACAGGCAGGGGTTCAAAAGTCATTGTCCTCTTACATCGATATCTTCATGAATTTCCCAGATTCCATTTTCGAATTTAAGGCCATCGTAAGAAAAATCCGGACCATAGTATCTGAAATTGCCCTGATATGAAGGATTTGAGGGGGCCAGGTGATCAAAAACAATCATCCTGAGTTTTTGATGCCAGGTAAGTGTCATTTGTACCCTGGCTGAATATTCAAAAAGTATTCTGCTCTGTAATCGTTTGTTGAGTTGAAAAACAGGTTTGCCAAATGCAGGTTGGCCTTCACGAAACCATAATATGTCGATCAGTTTTTTTGAGGTAAAGATATTATCAGGGTCATAACCAAGAAGGGTATACCAGGTGTCGCCTTCAGACTTTGTATCGATAATGTCGTAGATCAGACAGCCATACCAGCTGTCATAGGGGATCTCAGCGATTTCAGGATTGCTGATCCCGGCACTGTTATCTTTTAGCTTATAAACGGTAGAATTCTTATTGGATTCTTCATACATAATGAAACCGAAGTAGCGGTTCGATGCATCAGCAAATGGCAGATTCCACGTGAAAATACGGAGTTTCTGATCGTCTGACATTATTTTCCCGATGAATTTAAGGCTATCGAAAGGATATACAAAGGCGCCCGGAAGGTTCAATGTCTGTTCCATAATCATGGCAATGGAATCGTTGAACGATATGTTCTCTGAATCAGTTTGGGTGGGTTTTATCTTCTGATGCAGTTTTTGAATGGTTAATTCCGAAACAGCCAGGTTATTCTGATTAAACGACTTTAAACTAAAAAGAATCAGAAAAATAACAAGAATTGCAGTCTTCATTATAGCTCAAAAGGCAAATATAACAAGAAAATGCAGACTCACCTGATAGGAAAGGCCAGGGCGTGTACTAAATAAAAACAAGGCAATTGATTAATAAGACAAGGTATATGGCAATTTAAAAAGACAAGGCATATAACAATAAAAAAGACAAGGCATGCCTTGTCTCTACTATGCTTCATCTTCTTTGCTCTTACTGCTCACATGGCTGTAGCCTGTAGCCTGCAGCTTGTAGCCTACTTTATTATCAAATTAATATCCTTAAGCAATTTGTCCTTATAGGATTTACCTATCGGAATAGCTTTCGAGCCTTCCTGTGTTTTGATGATCACTGAATTGTCTTCAATGATATTGATGCGGCTCGTATTTACAATAAAAGAGCGATGAACTCTTGTGAACTTATTGGCTGGCAGTTTGGTCTCAACAGCCTTCATTGTAAAGTGAATGGTGAATTTCTCGTGGTAAGTGTTGAAAATAACATAATTTTCAAGAGCTTCAACCCACAATATATCTTCATATTTGAGCCTTACAAGGGCGGAATTCTTTTTAATGAAAATCTCATTTTCTTTGGTATCGACCTTGTTCTTGAACCGGATATTTGCTTTATTGATTGCTTTAAAGAACCGGCTATAGGAAATAGGTTTCAGAAGGTAATCAGTTACGTCGTAATTGAAAGCATCGAGCGCGTATTTCTCTTTTGAAGAAATGATTATGATCTGAGGAGGATTAGTCAGGGTTTCAAGAAAATCGATACCGCTCATTTCAGGCATTTCAATATCGAGGAAGATCATGTCGATATCTTCTTCTCCATTGAATACATTGATAGCATCCACTGCATTTTCGTAGGAAGCCAGGAGCCTGAGCTGGTCAGTCCGTGAAATAAACTCCTCGATTATTTTCCTGGACATCAGGTCATCGTCGATAATAATACAATTCATAGAGGTACGTCAATGGTTAGTGTAAACTCGTCGAATGATCTTTCAAATATATGAAAAAATTGATTCTGAAAAGACCACAACGATAATTTCAAACCGCTTTATTTTCCTAACCGTGCTGTTCGAGAAACGTTTTGATAATGAGCTCGGATTTGCGTATTGAATTCTTTAACCAGGTTAGCTTAATATCCTGTTTTTCCTCATCGTTCAGGTGCCATTCCAAATCATTATCAGAGCGGATTTTACCGGAAAGATAATGAATGCATATCGCGGCAGTAACTGAAATATTAAGACTTTCGGTGAAACCCGACATAGGGATCTTTAGAAACTCATCAGCCATTCCGAGAGCATTGGATGTTAATCCGTTAAGTTCAGAGCCAAACGTCAGGGCGAATTTACCCTTTGGTATATCGAAATCCTCGAGGTTGCTGTTTTTTTTATGAGGTGATGTGGCTATAATACGGTATCCATGTGCTTTAAGGGAGCTGAGAGCTTCTATAGTATTATTGCTGTCTTTATTGTAACGGTATAAATTGAGCCATTTATAGGATCCAAGAGCGACATCAGGACTTATCCGGTACGGATTTTTATTTTCGATTATGTGAATATCCTGTATTCCAAAGCACTCACATGATCGCAGAACTGCGCTGGCATTATGAGGTTGGAAAATATCTTCAAGTACGACAGTCATATAACGGGTCCTCAGATCGAGGACGGAATCGAAAAGTTTAAGCCGGCGTTCCGAGACGAATCCCGAGAGGTATTCAATAAGTTTGTTGGTCATTTAGTTTCAAAAAAAAAGGGAGCAAGAACTGCTCCCTTTAAGTTCATTCAATGCCGCATTACTTTACAACATTTGCTAAATCGCTACCAGCTTTGAATTTAACAACTTTCTTGGCGGGGATTTTAATTTCCTTACCAGTCTGCGGATTTCTTCCAGTTCTTGCACTTCTCTTGGAAACTGAGAATGAGCCAAAGCCTACGAGGGCTACACGGTCACCTTTTTTGAGAGCTGTTGTGGTGGCTTTAATGAAAGCATCGAGAGCTTTTTTACCGTCAGCCTTGGTTAAACCTGCATTAGCAGCAATGGCATCGATTAATTGTGCTTTGTTCATAAGAAAATAATTTTAGGGTTAGTAAATTTTCAATTTCCTATACAAATATAAAGTATTTACAATAGCTTCCAAATTCTGTACACTAAAAATATTCAACTATTTGCAGAAAATTGTTAATAACTATGTCAATGTTTAAAGAATTTTCAGACGAAAATCTAAATTAATAGTTTAAGTACAACAACGTAACAAAAACAAATACAAATAGTTAACAAATCAACAATTTCATGCATTCTGAAAGTAAGATATAGTGCGGAAAACAGCATAATTGTTGAAATTTTTTTCAGCAATGACAAGGCAAAGAAACAATTTTAGGTAAAAAGTAATCAAGTGGGCAAAAAAATAGTAATTTTGCGCCCCTACGGAGGAATGGCAGAGCGGTCGAATGCGGCGGTCTTGAAAACCGTTGTTCCGCTATCGCGGAACCGGGGGTTCGAATCCCTCTTCCTCCGCAAAAGAATGAAAAGCATCACCCGGGCTCTGCCCGGGTTTTTAAATTTACAGGGGCCGGACTCAAGCTTGCTTGAAGTCCGGCCCCTGTAAATTTAAAAATACCTCAAAGCGAAGCTTCGAGGCGATGCTTTTCATTCTTTTGCAGGGTCCCCCATCAGGGATCACGAGCGAAGCGAGTAATCCCTGATCCCCATCAGAGATCACGAGCGAAGCGAGTAATCCCTGATCCCCACGAGGGATCACGAGCGAAGCAAATCATTATTAAAATCACATCAGGAATTACTTTTTAGTATTTTTATACTAAGTTTCGTCTCAGAATGATCGTTTCCAAACATAGTTTAGCCGTCCTTCCTTTTATTAACATGAGCTGCAATAATGAGGAAGAATACTTCAGTGATGGGATCACTGAGGAGATAATCAACTCACTTGCCAATATCGAAGGGCTTCATGTTACGGCCCGTACCTCTTCGTTTGCCTTTAAGAACATGAATGTGGATGTAAGAGAAATCGGAAGACAACTCAACGTATCTCTGATCCTGGAAGGCAGTGTAAGAAAATCAAATAACCAGATAAGGATTACGGCACAACTTATAAGAACTGCGGATGGTTACCACATGTGGTCCTGTAAATGGGACAGGGAACTGAATAATATCTTTATCCTTCAGGATGAAATAGCAGGTATTATTGCGGGAAAAATTAATTCCAACATTAAGCATGAGGTACCGATAAAGGAGAAGAAGATTGAAAATACGCAAGCGCTGGATTATTACCTGAAAGGAACGTTCTTGCAGAACAGATGGGATTTCAGCCGCAGCCAGGAAATGGTTTCCTGTTTTGAAAAGGCTATAGAACTCGAGCCCCTGTTTATCAAACCCTATATCGCCCTGTGCAATGCTCTTACATGGATGGGTGCGACCGGCCAGACAGATCCTGTGATCGCCAATAATATAATAGATCAGTATCTGGCTAAAGCAATCGTGCTGGATAAAAACCTGGCTGATATCTATGCAATTATAGCCGGAAAGAAATATTGGATGGAATGGAATATTCCCGAAGCGATCAGCAACGTGAACAAAGCCCTGCAATTGCGTCCCAGCTTCGCGGATGCGATTCTTCTTAAAGGCATGATCCTTGCTACCATGGGAAATATAGAGGAGTCATTCGATCATCTTTTCCAGGCAGAAAGGCTGAATCCTTTTCATACAACCGCAAATTATTGCATCGGGCTTATCTACAGGCTTACCAATGAACCTGATAAATCGCTCGAATATATTGAAAAAAACATCAGGCTTGCTCCCGAATGGTGCGCCCAATATTCCCTGAAGCTTGAAATATTATGTATGTTAAAACAGTTCGATAAAGCCTGGCAGTTAATTGTTCAAATCGAACAGAATCCCCTCCCCGGCCTTTCAATCACTGAACTAAAGGCTGTTTACTATGCATTCAACGGCGAAAAGGATAAAGCACTAAGGCTTGCAGCCCGGCTGCTGGAGGAAATAAATATGAATCCGGTGGCTATGGCCCCCAACTATGCATATGTTGTTCTGATTTACCTGTTGCTGGATGATTCAGAAAGGGCTGTTGGTCTTCTCAGTCAATGCGTGAAATACAGGTCTGCTCCTGTTCTCTTTATCTTGATCGATAGCTTATGGGATAACCTGAGGGATCACCCTTCATATTTATCTGCTATAGGATTTCTGAGAGAGGCAGCCCGGGCTGACAGCCACGTCGGGGAAGTAAAGAAATACAGAAAGACAAGCCTGCCAAAACATATTGCAGGAAAATTAAAGACTGATCTTGAAAGAATAATGCTTAAAGAGAGGCCTTACCTCGATTCCAGCCTCAACCTTTCAGACCTCTCCGAGATGATAAATTGTTCTCCTAATCAGCTGTCGCAGCTTCTGAACGAGAATATCGGTAAAAACTTCTACGATTATGTGAACGAATACCGGCTCGGGTATTTCTGTGAACTTACCAAGGATCCGAAGAACAAACAATTCACTTTTCTTTCACTGGCTTACGAAAGCGGATTCAATTCAAAATCCACTTTCAACAGCTTCTTTAAAAAGAGTACCGGTTTAACTCCGTCGGATTATCTGAAATAACCCCTATTTTATTGGTACGCCAATTTAGCCGTACTGGCAAATGAAAGTTCGAGGCTTTTTAAACATGCTGTAATACAGCTTATTAAACATCCGTTAAATTAATTGAGTGCGCCCCAAAATCCGCGGTCGATCGGGAACTTGCTATAGCTGAATTTTGATGAAAATTCTAAATTGTAATTAATGAATTTATTATGGAAAATCTTTTAACAAGATACCTTGAAAATGCTGACATCAGTATAATGTTGCTTCTGAGTTATTTAGTTTCAGGTATACTCTATGTTGTCATCGACATCATTGCACCACTAATCTTCAGGGCTGCAGTATTGCTATTCAAAACCACAGCGGGCTCTCTTTTTACTTTATTCTTCATTAATACTTACCCAAATGGAAATAAAAACAACTTTTCAGCCGAAAGTTATCAATAATAACCGACGGTCGATGATTCGAATGGAGCATTATACATCAGTCAGGGAACTCCCGCACGGGGATTGGAACAGCTTTGTTAATCGCGATTCTGTCGGACTCGAAACTGAACATCTAAGCGCAATTGAAGCTTCACGGATCAATGATATTCATCCTTATTATATTATCGGATACCTTGATAATAAGCCGGTAGGCATAGCCTATTGCTTTTCAATAAAGATTGACCTGGCGAGGATGTCAAACACTTATCCGGCCGTTGTTGTTGAAACTGTAAAGGCATGGAAATCCGGATTTATGGAAATGCGAATTGTCGAGGTCGGGCACCTGGCGTCGCTTGGTTTAACCATAGAAATATCCCCGGCTTACACGGGCGAATTCCTCCTCGCACTGTCTCGTAAAGTTGACGAGATCGCTACAATTGAAAAAGCAGAATTATGTATTGTCCGCGACATCCCGGTGGAGAGGTACAATGAATTCAACAGGCTGAGAGATTGTGGCTTCAGCCCCGTAATGGGATTTCCTGTTACCCGGATGAACATAACCTGGAATAAATTTGAAGAGTATCTGGCATCTCTTAAAGCAAAAAAGCGTTACAATATTCTGCAAAGGCGCTGGAAATTTCAGGCGCCTGAAATAAAAGTTGAGATTATTGAAGACTATGCACCTTATTCGGAGCGTCTTGCCGAATTATGGACGAATGTTGCAAAACGTCAGAATGGTTATCAGCACGAGCGGCTCACGCCTTCTTATTTTGAAGCCATGTCACAGCATCTTAGAGGACGCAGTCATGTTGTGGCCATTAAACATAATAACAGGATTGCAGCCTTCGGACTTAATCTGATCGGCGACAAAGAGTATTTCGGTGTAGCGGAGGGTCTTGATTATGAAATCAGGGATGCGTATGACCTTTATTCCAATAACATCTTTGAAGCACTTCGTGTTGCATGTGAGCTTGGAAAGAAATCATTTAACATAGGGATTACGACATACGATTTCAAAACCTTCATTGGTGCAGAACTCGATCCATGCATTTATTATATAAAAGCGCTTAAAGAACCGGTCTACAGCATGGTTTATGCCAGCCTGCTCCAGAAAAACATCAGACAACCTGTAAATCTTCACCGCGCTTTTCGCAACGCCAATATACTTGATCGTAATCAGATCAGAAATACGACACGTACTATGATCAGGGAGGACAACTATCGTGATGTTTTTGCCAAACACCTTCGGTACCTTCGTGCCGACACGGTACGTGCAGCAGATCTTTATGCATATTGCCCCGTTTTTGAGAGCGCCCAGGAGCCTGTTATTAAGCATCGCGGAAGGGATGTTATCATGCTCGGAACAAATTCATACCTGGGATTGGCTACTCATCCCCTGGTGAAGGATGCAGCCTGCAGAGCTATTGAAAAGTATGGCAGCGGCTGCTCAGGTTCACCGATGCTCAATGGAACACTAGATATTCACAATGAGCTTGAGTATGAGTTGGCCCGCTTCATTGGGAAAGAGGATGCGCTGGTATTTTCGACCGGCTACCAGACCAATGTGGGAACAGTTTCTGCCCTGGTGAACCGTGACGACATCCTTATAATGGATGAACGGAATCATGCCAGCCTTGTGGATGGAGCCATTCTGTCGCGTGCCACTCTCGTTCGGTACAGGCATAATGATACCAAATCTCTTGAATTGATGCTGCAAAAGTATGCAGATAAGCCAAAACTTGTAGTTACAGACTCTCTTTTCAGCATGGAAGGAACAACAGTTAATCTTCCTGAAATAGTCAGGCTTGTTAAACAATACGACGCCCGGCTGATGCTGGATGAATCTCATGCTATCGGTGTAATGGGCCCCACAGGGAGAGGTGTCGCCGAACACTTTGGTCTGACCTGTGATGTTGATATTATTATGGGAACTTTCAGCAAATCATTCGCTTCCATCGGAGGATTTGTGGCAGGGGATCACAAAATACTCGATACACTTAAGCATACGGCACGGTCACATATCTTCTCGGCCAGCCTTCCACCGGCTTCAGTGGCTGCAGTATTAGCAGCAATCAGGATCATTGAAGAGGAACCTGAAAGGCGCCTGAACCTAATTAAAAATGCTAAGTTCCTGGCTGAAGGACTTAAGGATCTTGGATACAGGACAAACTTCCATTGCAGCGCAATTATACCGGTATATTGCGGCAATGAATTGCTTGTCCTGGCTGCTTTTCATAAATTGCTTGAAGAAGGAGTATTTGTTAACCCTGTCACATCTCCGGCTGTTCCCAAAAACCAGGAAATGCTTCGGGTAAGTGTTATGGCAACACATGATGAAAGCATGATTTTGCGTGCCCTGGAGGTGTTCAAACGAGTACGTACCCATGGCTGGCCTTCAATGAATAATACACAAAACAATAATTAATATGCTTACAGATCAATTATTCAAAAAACTAATAAAATCCGCATCGATGGCGCCATCAGCGGACAACATGCAGCCCTGGGAATTCCGCAGGCAGGGTGATAAAGTTGAAGTGTTCAGTGCGGCACAGCGGATGTTGCCCACGGATGTATCCGGAATGTTCACATGGGTAAGTATAGGTGCGGCGATACAAAACATAGTGGTGACTTCGGCTGCTCATGGATTTAAATCTGATGTAGAGTACATATCTCCTGTAAAAACCGGGCAGCCGGTTGCAGTCATTAGGCTATCTCCGGGCAAAGTCGATGGCCACCTGGCTGATTGGATACTTAAGCGTACAACTAACCGGAATAAATATTCATCATTGCCTTTGGAGGACACTGTGATTGCAGGATTATCACAGAACATAAATGGATTGGATGCAGGTTTGCACTGGATGACTGAACCCACAGGTTTCAGGCTTATGGCCTCAATGGATGCAAATTCTTCATTTATACGGCTCGAGCACAAGCCCCTTCATGATGAACTTTTTAACATACTCCGGTTTTCACGGAAGCAGGTTGAAGCTACCAGGTATGGCCTCGATTATAAGAGTCTTGGAGTTCCCGCAGTTGCTGCGTTTATTGCCCGGCAGCTTCAGCTCTGGTCAGTGAATAAAGCTGTCAGTAAATCGGGAGTTGGCCGTCTTGTTGCAAAAATGCTCTCATTGAGATTACTTAAAGCAGGCGCATTATGCCTGGTTACGGCAAAACGGAGGGATCCCGTCGGTTACATGGAAGCCGGCCGTGCCATGGAACAACTCTGGCTTGCTGCCACGGCTAAAGGACTCTCAATACATCCTTATGGAGCGCTTCCGCAGTACAATACTAAAGCTGAGGTTGAGCCCGAATCCTTCCTTCCGCGACATCTGGCTGTCATTAGAAGTCATCGGGCGTCATTCTATTCAATTTTTCCGGGTGCGGAAAAAGAATATCCTGCAATTGTCCTTCGTATGGGAATGACAAGAAAACAATCCGGAAGAAGTGATATACGTTTAAGACCCGATGAGATAATCATCAATTAGCATTTTTTGAATATTCGGGGTCGGACCAGGCTCTTATATAGTAGCTTACTTTTTAGTAAAAAGTCCATAGTAATGTGGCTTTTTATTTTTAAACAATGTATATTATACTTTGTATTTTGTAAAAAAAAGATTACATTTATGCAATTAAACTGTACATATGGAATTAGGTAATGTGATCCGACGTTGCCGCTTTGATCATGGAGAAATGTCGCAGGAAGAATTAGCCAACGAAATCGGTGTGACCCGACAAACCATCTATGCCATTGAGAAGGGCAAATTTATTCCCTCTACTTTACTGGCTTTCAAAATAGCCAGGTTCTTCGGAAAAAATGTGGAAGAAGTATTCTTTATCAAAAATATAACTGAGTAACACTGCCTTTTATCTTAACAGTATGGAAACAGAAAAACCTTCAACAATAAGCCCGATTTTTTTAGCAGTTTTTTGTGTCTTTAAACGAGTCTAATTAGAGAAGACATTAATAAAACCAATTATTATGAAAACAAATCCTGCATTTTTAATCAGGCTCTCCATTATTATGTGCCTGGTGAGTCTTGTATGTTTAGGGTATAATACATATATGTACCGCGATTTTGCCACGTTCATAATGAGAGGAGATATTTTCATGTGGATTGCCGTATACGGTCTGATTCTGTTCTTCTTTACCCATCTCGTGATTATATTCTCCGCTGTTAACAGTTTCCGAAATTCCAGTTCCCTTACCTCATTGGAGATAATTCTTATAATTTTTGGTATTTTTTCATTTGTCGTGCTTCTTGGATATTTTATAATAATGAATGAGATTGAGGATAACATTGTCGACGGATATCCCTACAAAGGACTAATAAGGTTAGAATGGATTTCGCATTTTATAATTGTGTCATTCTTTCTGTATGCCTTATTCTATTTCATTCATCTGCAAAGGCTCGGGGAAAAACACAGGAGTCCGAAAAGTGTGTCCCGTGAGCAGCTCTTTGTTGCGTTCAATATCATCGGAATTGCATGCAGCCTGTGGTGCATTCTGATTATCTTTTTTCAATATTCCCAGTTCAAACATATGCAGTTGGAATTGCATTTTAATAAATATTTACAACCATGGGGACTTGTGCCCTATCTGTTTGTGTTGATGCCCTATTTATGCGTTTTTACCGTATGGCTTGTTCGTTATCTAAGTGACCTAAAGGCCGGTTGGTATGATGAAAAACAGAAAAAGGACATTTATGCTTCAGGCATGGCGACTCTGATTGCCAGTTTGCCCTTCATTGTTATTCCTGTAATTTACTGTTTCTTTAATATGCAGAAAGTGTTTT
>DATAEX010000478.1:0-3459 GCA_036257765.1 Bacteroidales bacterium | reverse complement strand
AGTGGCTCTTACAAGTCCAACATTACCGCCCTTTTCATCATATACATAGAGCATGCCTTCGGCTGCAATAAGTGAACCCTTATTGTTCCATTTTTCCTCCCACATTGTCTTACCTGTGTTCCAGTCAATGCAGCACCAGTTACCGTTGCCGTTATTAACCCAGTTAGATCCATAGATGCATCCGTCAATTAATACAACGCCGCCATGATGATCATCCAGTGTTGCGTCTGTCCATACAACATTTGCGCTTTTACCGTCTGCAGCCATTTTCACCATCATACCGCCTGTGTCGTATCCGCCGGTGACATAGACCATACCATCTTTATACAACGGAGTGGTACATTTAATCAGATCAAAGCGACGCATTCCGGGATCACTGGACTGCTGGTGGGGAACTTTCCAGAGGATTTCGCCATTATCGGCATTAACCGCAAAGACATGTCCCAGCGAAGCATTGATGATCATCTTATAACCGGCATACTGAACCAGAATGGGTGAAACATATCCCGGTTTATCATCAAGGCTGGCTGATTTCCAGATCTCAGCCCCTGTATTTTTATCTAAAGCGATTGTCATGGTTTCCGGACCGCCGGGAGAAAAGTAAAGTTTATCTCCGTCAATGATCAGCGATTCGGCAATACCCCACATGCCATAGGTGCCCTTGTTTATTTCGCTGCCTTTATACGACCAGATCATTTTTCCGGACATTCCGTCAAAACAGGCGATATCTCCGTATCCGCTGCATGTATACACCATTTTACCTTCAACTGTGGGAGTAGCCCGGCTTTCAGGGTATGAATCATTCCACGCCCGGCCCATTACAACCTGCCACTTAATTTTACCATCCGTATCGAGGGCATAAAGAATGTCATTTTGTCCGTCAGTTCCTGTTGTGTATATCAGCCCATTCCCGAAAGATACTGAGGAATAGCCTTTATTCAGGTCAAGATTTGACCATAATAACGTAGGTCCTTCTGCCGGCCAGGTTTTTAATAATCCGGTCTCTGCTGAAACACCGGTCCGGTTTTCTTCCCGCCATTCACTGATGTCTTGTGATTTAAGCGTACCAACCAATAACGCCAGGATAATAATTACGAATGTTTTTCTCATATACAATAGAAATAAAAGTTATTAATAGTCAAATTACAAATATGTCTTTATTGGATGGTAATGCAATATCATTTGTCCTGAAAAGGAAAAAATCCCTGACAAAAGCGAAAACCAAAATCGAACCTACCTCGTGTGCAGCGCAAAATAAATGGGTTACTTTCTGTGACGACAGAAAGTGACAAAAAGGTTTATAAGTGCTATTTTATTGATTTATTCGGAATGGTAAAATAAAAACTGCTTCCTCTGCCTAATTCGCTTTCCACCCATATTTTACCTCCATGAAGAACAACAAATTCTTTGCTGACCAATAATCCAAGTCCGGTTCCTTCTTCATTCTGAGTACCTCTTTTCGATTGGGTTCCTTTTACCTTAAACAACTTGTCAACTATTTCTTTTTCGATTCCAACGCCATTATCAGATACAACAACCATTAATTCGTCGGGCCGCTGATGAACTTTTATAGTCACCCTGCCTGCTATGTTGGTAAATTTTATTGCGTTCCCGATCAGGTTTCTAAGCACACTGCTTATCATCTCTCTGTCAACAGCGAAATGGATATTTTCGGTTATATCTTTTATAAGTGCTATTTCCTTTTGATTGGCACTATCAATCAACATATCCAGTACTTCATCCACAAGACTTGAAATTTCCGTTTGGATAGGATTGAATTTAATTTTCCCGGTTTGTAATCGCGACCATTCTATCAAATTCCTAAGCAAATTCATTGCCTTCCAGGATGACTCCTGGACTATCGATGCATACGTATCTATTTTATCAAAATTTTTGGATTTCACCTGGTCTTTAAGCAGGCTGGTGAAGCCTAAGATAGCGGTAAAAGGACCTCTGAGATCATGGGCAATAATGGTGGAAAACTTGTCTTTTGTGGCAATAAGTTCCTGCAACCGGGTCTGGTTTTGCTTCAGCGTTTCCTCCATAAGTCGCCTGTCAGTGATATCAATGGCGCTGATCAGGTAGTTTTCTCCGTCCCCGGAAACAATGCCTTCGAGGTGCACAAAAATATAAGGATGGCCCTTAACACTAAATTTAACTTCACATATCTGTTTTTTATCACTTTCAAGAACTCGTCGATAAAACTCTTTGAACGTATTCAGTGATTCTGGCTGGATAAATTGGGTGAAATTTCTATTTATCAATTTATTGCGATCCTCCCCTACTATGCAGGCACCATTTAAATTCAGGTTTTTAATAAGGTAGTTTTTGTCAAGTGTGAAATATCCGGTGGGGGCAAAATCGTACAGGAGGGTTATTTCTTTGGTGGCTGCTTCTGCCTTATCAACAGCTCTCCTTAATTCGTCGTTTTGCATTTCAAGTTCTATCTGGTGTACCTCCAGTTCATGAATGAGTCTATTAGCATCACCTTCTGCAAAGGATTTAGAGTGTCTGGCACTTTCCTTTGCCAGTTTCTTTTCCGCCCTTATTCGAAGGGAATCTGACGCGGACAGTTTTCCAAAGTTTTTTTTCATGCAGGCGATAAGTTAGTCCGTTCATTAATTATTCCGACAAAAACACTCTGACCATCTGTCAATTCATACGCCGACCATGATAGCCTAAGAACATTGCCATTAAAATCCTTAATTGAATTTTCGTAGACCTTATGTGACTCACTTGTAAGCAGCCTATTTATGCCTTTTTCAACTGTTTTTCGGTCAGTCCTGGAAATAAATGATGTGAAGAAATTTTCTCCGCCGACTTCCAATTCATCATATCCTAAAAGTTTTCTTGCTTTCTCGCTAATTTCAATAATTATGCCATTAGCCGAAAGGCATATTACACCAATTGGGAAACCTTTAAGTAAGGAATTGAACATCTTTTGAGAGTTCTTTAATGCATCCTCGAGATATTTTGATTCTGTAATATTGATAAAAGTGATTACCAATCCGTCAATTTTATCTTCAAATGTCCGGTAAGGCAACATCCGAATATTAAACCATCGTCCATCGTGCGTAATAACAGGCTTTTCAATAAAGACCAAGGTACGCAACACTTCCTGCGCATCATTGAACATCTCTGGATATTCAAGATCAGTAACCTGATCGGTGAATTGTCTGCCGATATCGCTTTGTTTAAGTTTGAAGATTTTTGTGGCAGGGATGGTAAATTGCCGGATGTTCAATTCCTTGTCCAGAAATAAAGTGGCTATTTCAATGCTATTGAGCAGGTTCTTCATATCATTGTTTATCCTGATCGAATCATCTATTTTGCTTTGAAGCTCAACGTTCATTGTCTGCAGCTCCTCATTCATGCTCTGCATTTCTTCCTTGGAAGTGGTAAGCTCTTCGTTTGCCGATTGCAATTCCTCATTGGTTGATTGCAATTCCTCGTTCGTTG
>DATAEX010000474.1:0-5321 GCA_036257765.1 Bacteroidales bacterium | reverse complement strand
AAAGATTTTTTCCATCTTCCTGGTCGAGATTGCCACCGCACAAGATCAGATTCTGAAGGTTTTCGAGACACCCGGTAACATACTGGTTGGTCACAGCCGTAAAACCGCTGGTGCAATAAACAAAGTAATTTTCATTACTGGGTGAACGAACCAGGTGATGAAGCAACGGGAAATATGCCAGCTCAATATCATCATGATGTGGTGCCGTATGAAGGATCCGCTGATTATCAGGTACTCTGAGACCATGCTGGATTTTATCGGTAAGAGAACGGATAATTTCATCGCCGAGTACATCAAACGATTTACCGGTAATCTCCGTCGCAATACGCCATTCAGGAACTTCCTTCGAAATCTTTCCGAATTCGGATCTCGAAGCTTCCACCAGCGAAAGCTTGCTTTTTTCAGCTCCTTCGAGAATCAGTTTTTCATGATAGTAAGAAGGAAGTTTCTTTTCTTTATGCAACTGCTTTATATTAGGTTCACTCAGTTTAAGAAGAGTAGAAGCGCTGCGCGTAATATAAAACCTGGCACTCTTCAGTTTCTGCAGACTGGTGGCAGGATAAGTTATAGAAGGTTCAAATTCAACCGCATTCCTGACTTGCTCTGATTTGGATTGACCGGCAGCTATGATGACTGCTACTGTATCAGGATTCTGAGTGATTGTCCGCAAACCAATCGTGATAACGGCTTTCTTTCTGACAACTTCTATTCCACCGAGATCTGATGCTGCAGCAGCCTGAGTTTCATAATTAATATTGGTCAGCCTTGTGTGAGAATGATGGGCTGATCCTTTTACATTGAAGGCTACATGGCCGTCTGGACCGATACCTCCAAGGAAAAATCCAATGCCGCCTTTTTCATTGATCTCATCTTCATAATCCTGGCAGAACTGGTCGAAAAGCTTAATAGTTTTCTGTTTCAACAGATCACGTTCCGTCTTGGGTTTTTGTATCCTCAGGCTCAGATCGATCATACCGTCAGGGAATACTTCATCGAGATTATGAATGTTCCCGAATTCTCTCCGGTATTTGGCAGGAATATCATAAGTATTGATCAGATGAACCTTTTTGGGATCAAGTCCAAAACCTTCAATATAGAAATTCTTTACAAAATAGGTAAACGATCTCTCATGCTCCGGCTTAATGGGAAAGAACTCATCGAGCTGGAAAAAATGCAGCGAATCCATCTTTGGCTGAAGGTTCTGGTCAAGTCCGATTTTATTGAGTATGCCCTTGCTCATCTCCTTCTTCCAGTTGGTAAGATAAAACTGCACCCATTTAATAAAGAATTCAGGAGTTTTTCCTGTAGGCAATGCAATAACTCCGCCCGGATTAAGGCTTACCCACTCAAGAAATCTGAGCGCTGAAAGCTGTCCCAGTTCCACATAGTTTTCCACTACAATGGTAGGAATTCTGTGATATTGACTGCTTAATTTGAAATCCGTGTGAATACTGCTAAAGTATTCTTCCACCTTGCTTGAGGGATTATATTGCATATTTTGAAGAGGTTGATTATAAGTTTCGGATTCAGCTTATAAAATTATTACATTATATGCAATTAATACATATAGCACGGATAATATCCCGAAACATTGCCTCAACACGAGTTTTCATGCCAAAGGTCATTTTTTTTGAAGTGCATTTTGGCATAACTTCGGCCAATTTTGCTATGGTATGGAAAGAATACTGATTATAGGGGCAGCAGGACAAATTGGTTCTGAGCTCACTCTCGAATTGAGGAAAATTTACGGAAATTCCAATGTATTCGCCACCGATGTCAAGGATGCCCCGGCCGATATAAAGGAGAACGGCCCCTTTCAGTTACTGGATGTAATGGACGACAAGCATCTGATACATTTTGTCATCCGTAACAAGATTACTCAGATCTACCATCTTGCAGCCGTTTTGTCGGGCAATGCTGAAAAACTGCCTACCCAGGCATGGCATATTAATATGGACAGCCTGATGAATATTCTTGAAGTGGCCAAGCTTGTTGAAGATGTAAAAAAAGTATTCTGGCCAAGTTCCATTGCTGTTTTCGGAAGCTCAACCCCCAGAAATAGCACTCCTCAGCTTACTATAATGGAGCCATCCACGGTTTATGGCATAAGCAAGCTTGCAGGTGAAAGATGGTGTGAATATTACCGTAAAAGATATAACCTTGACATCAGAAGCCTGAGATATCCGGGCCTGATCAGCTATAAAACCGAGCCGGGCGGTGGTACGACCGACTGGGCGGTTGAAATTTATTTTGAAGCAGTCCGAAGGAAAAACTATACATGCTTTGTAAGTGAGAACGTGTCACTTCCTATGATGTTTATGGAGGATGCAATCAATGCAACCATACGGCTGATGGAAACCGACCGTGCCAACATTAACTGCAATTCTTCTTATAATATTACTGGACCCAGCCTGGCTCCGCGTCAGACAGCTGTTGATATCAGAAGGCACATTCCGGGTTTTGATATCACCTATAAGCCCGATTTCAGGCAGAGTATAGCTGAGAGTTGGCCAAGCAGCATAGATGACAGTGAACTCAGATCCAGCATTGTATGGAAGCCGAAATTCGGCCTTCAGCAAATAACGGATAAGATGATCGATGAGATAAGGAAGAAAGACATCAGTAATGGTTACCGGTGACAGGTAATCAAACCTCAATCCTCAAACCTCAAACTTCAAACCTAAACCTCAAACTTCAAACAAAAAACTATGTACGGAAAAATACAACAGCACCTGCAACAGGAGCTTAAATCAATACAGGAAGCCGGCCTTTACAAAAATGAGCGCATCATTGTTTCACCACAGGATGCCGGTATAAGGCTTGCCGATGGAAAAGAAGTTCTTAATTTTTGCGCAAACAACTACCTGGGATTATCTTCGCATCCCGATCTGATCAAGGCCGCTCGTAATGCGCTTGATACCCATGGTTATGGTATGTCGTCCGTGCGGTTCATTTGCGGAACCACCGATTTGCATAAGGAACTTGAATCAAAGATTGCCGGTTTTTTCGGGACTGAAGATACCATTCTTTATGCAGCATGTTTTGATGCAAATGGGGGAGTATTTGAACCCCTCTTTTCCGAGGAAGATGCGATAATTTCAGATTCATTGAATCATGCCTCGATCATTGACGGGGTACGTTTATGCAAAGCGCAGCGTTTCCGATATGCGAACGCTGATATGACCGATCTTGAGGAACAGCTTAAAAAGGCATCGGCCAGCAGATTTCGGATAATAGTCACCGACGGGGTTTTCAGCATGGATGGTAATGTGGCGCCAGTGGGTAAAATATGTGAACTCGCCCGGAAGTATGACGCATTGGTAATGGTTGATGAATGCCATTCTGCAGGGGTAGTTGGCAAAACAGGGCGTGGCGTAACCGAGCTTTATGATATTCGTGGCCAGGTGGATATTATTACAGGAACACTCGGTAAAGCATTTGGAGGAGCAATAGGTGGTTTTACTACAGGACGTAAAGAAATTATCGATATGCTAAGGCAGCGATCAAGGCCTTACCTGTTTTCGAATTCTCTTCCACCCATGATTACACAGGCCGGCATTGCCATGTTCGATATGATGGAGCGGACTACAGAATTGCAGGAGCGTTTACACCGCAATACAGAATATTTCCTGACTGAAATGCAAAAGGCAGGATTTACAATAAAGCCTACAAAATCAGCCATTCTGGCAGTTATGCTGTTTGATGCAAGGCTTTCACAGGAATTTGCCTCTAAATTACTTGACGAAGGAATTTATGTAATAGGATTTTATTACCCTGTGGTTCCGAAAGGTGAAGCCCGGATCAGAGTTCAGCTTTCCGCTGCTCATACCAGGGAGAATCTGGTCAAGGCTTTAAATGCATTTAAGAAGATAGGTAAGGAGCTTCAAGTAATAAAATAATCGAAAAAAAAACCCTTCATCGCTGAAGGGTTTTTTGAAGGCTTTTCCATTAATAGAACATCCTTCTGTTATCCTGAATATTCGCCAGATCTTTCAACGCCTCATAAGCATAATAATTGGTCCGCGCAGCATAATTTCGTTCGACATAATTCTGTGAAAGTTCGAGATTGGCTGCTTCCTGAGGTATGCTCACGTTGTTTACCGATAAAACATAAACACCGTTTTCACCGATAATCGGGGCAGAAACAACTCCTTTTTCAAGCGCAGTTGCTGCAGCAATAATCTTAGGCTCTATACCAGCATTTCCCAGGGATGACGAGCTGAATCTGAGACCGCTGACAGGTTCAACCGGAAGTCCCAATTCGCTTGCCAGGGCTTCGAGCGAAGCATTATTTCCGGCTTTGAATTGTTTCGCAAGCAAATCGGCTTTTTTCTGTTGTTTTACCCTGTTTTCAATATCAGCTTTAACCTCTTCGAGTGGAGCATTTCCTTCTTCCCTGACTTTTTCAAGAGCTGCAACTACATAATCTGCTCCGATCTTAAAAACTGTCGAGATGTCCTTTTCTTCTGCTTTATAAGCCCAGCTTACAATCTGACGGCCTGATTCTATGTCGTTCACCTTTTTGTCGAGAGGTGCAAGATTTACGGCTCTTTCCACCTGTGCTCCCTCAACACCTTCTTCAACAGCCTTGATGAATTTATCGAAAGTATTGTTTTTGCCAGCAAATTCATTTGCCATCATGTAGTAATGTTGGTCGGTTTCCTCGCTTGGAACAACATTCTTTACCAGGGTAGCCACTTGTACTTGTTTTACTGCTCTCGACTGATCCTGGATCTGGATTACATGAATGCCATACTGGGTAGGAACTACTTTAACATCGCCTTTTTTCCCGTGGAAACAGGAATCGTTAAATGACTTAACCATTTCGCCTTCGCTGAACCATCCAAGGTCTCCGCCTGATTGTGCTGTCCCGTCGGATGAATACATCATGGCAAGCGTCGCAAAGTCGTTTCCTTTTCTGATCAAATCAGCCAGACTGTCAGCCGTTTCAATTAACTTCTGAACGTTCGCCTGATTTCCTCTTAATAGGATGTGGCGTGCTTTAACTGAATCAGGAAGGAAATTTACAGATGCCAGCCGGGAAATTCGATAAGAATTATCCCGGAAATACGGACCATATGTTGTTCCTATAGGCGCATTGAAGAGAACACTATTCAGGGTATCCGGAAGTTCGCCTGAATTGTAATTGTAATTGTCAAATGGCACATCCGATTCAAGGTTTACAAACTGGATGGCGTCTTCTGACTTCTCGAAATCAGGCTTAATTTCATTGATCCATTGTTCAGCATAACGAAAGTCAGCTTCAGAAGGCACCACTTTATAGGTGATATAGCGAATATCCCTTGATTCTTCCTGCCTGA
>DATAEX010000472.1:0-2279 GCA_036257765.1 Bacteroidales bacterium | reverse complement strand
GGAATAGTTACCGGTTCTGATATTGTTTTTCGTAATATCGTTCGTATTCTCCGTTAACCACATGATTCAACCATTCCTCATTTGCCAGGTACCAATCTACCGTTTTGCGGAGACCTTGCTCAAATGTTACTGAGGGTTCCCAGCCAAGCTCACTTTGTAATCTGGATGAATCGATTGCATAACGCAGATCGTGACCGGCCCTGTCGGTTACAAAACGGATGAGCTTTTCCGATTCTCCTATTGGCCTTTTGAGCTTTTCATCCATAATGGTGCAAAGCAAACGGATGAGATCAATGTTCTTCCATTCATTATTCCCGCCAATTGCATAAGTTTCACAAACCTTTCCCCTATGGAATATGGTGTCTATTGCCCTTGCATGATCTTCTACATATAACCAATCGCGGATATTGTCTCCTTTTCCATACACCGGAATCGGATTTCCTTTTTTAATATTGTTGATCGCAAGCGGTATCAACTTCTCAGGAAACTGGTTTGGCCCATAATTATTGGAACAATTGGATAGTATAACCGGAAGACAGTAAGTATTACAATAAGCCCTTACCAGGTGATCTGAACTTGCCTTTGATGCAGAATACGGACTTCGGGGATCGTAAGCTGTTTTTTCAGTGAAGTATCCTTCACCCGGTAAGGATCCGAAAACTTCATCCGTAGATATATGATAAAACAGCTTTCCTTCCTGTTTCTTTGTCCAGGCTTCCTTGGCAGTATGGAGCAGATTTACCGTACCTATTATATTCGTATTTATAAATTCCAGTGGATTGGTAATCGACCGGTCTACATGCGATTCAGCTGCAAGATGGATCACCCCATCGATATTATAACTGCGGAATAACTCTTCAACCTGCTGCAGATCTGTAATATCAGCTCTGACGAAACGATAGTTTGATTTATTTTCAATATCCTTCAGGTTTTCCAGGTTACCTGCATAGGTCAATTTATCAGCATTAACGATAAGAAACTCCGGGTATTTATTGACAAAAAGTCTTACAACATGAGAACCAATAAATCCGGCACCGCCAGTAATGAGAATAGTTCGTGACATCTACGCGTAATTTAGGTTTTGGCTGATTTGTGTATATGTTGTTCCCATTTCCATGCCGAACGTAATGTTTCTTCAAGGGAGGTATCTGCTTTCCATCCCAGTTCTTTATTTGCAAGCGAGGTATCAGCATATACCTGCGATATATCCCCAGGTCGCCTCGGATACAACTTATAATTAACCTTTTCTCCCGTTGCTTTTTCAAAAGTCTTGATTATTTCCATAACTGAAAGCCCATGGCCTGTGCCGAGATTGAAAACCTCGTAAGATTTTTTATTCTTTTTCTCAAGCAGGCGTCGGATTGCCGAAACATGAGCCCTTGCGAGATCAACTACATAGATATAGTCTCTGACACCAGTGCCATCAGGAGTGTCGTAATCAGTTCCGAAAACTCTTAATTCAGGCCTTAGACCGATAACTGTCTGGGTCATATAAGGGACCAGATTTAACGGAACGCCCAGTGGAAGTTCGCCAATAAGTGCGCTTGGATGAGCACCAACGGGGTTAAAGTATCGCAATGAAATGGATTGTAGTCCCGGTGTTGCTGCAATGGAATCTCTTATTATTTCTTCGCTGATCTGTTTTGTGTTCCCATAGGGTGAGTTGGCAGGCTTAATTTCAGACTCTTCAGTTACCGGTAAACTGTCAGGCTGACCATAAACTGTACATGACGAAGAAAATACAAGGTTAGGTATATTGAATTCCCTCATTACAAACAACAGGTTCATTAATGAAATAAGGTTATTGCAATAATATTCGAGTGGTTTTTCGACTGATTCACCAACTGACTTAAGCGCTGCAAAGTGTATTATAGCCTTAATATCATTGTGTTTTCTACAGAATTCACGGAGCTTTTCCAAATCACACAGATCAAAGTTCGCGAAAGCAGGCTTTTTCCCGGTGATGCCTTCGATTCCGTCGAGCACACTTAACTGCGAATTATATAAGTTATCGACTATAACAGGCTCAAACGCAGCCTCAATGAGCTCAACCACTGTATGAGATCCGATATATCCGGTTCCGCCGGTGACCAGAATTTTTGATGGCATGGTTCAGATTTTAGTAACCGAATTGTTAATTAATCTGTATTTTACTTTACTTTCAGGGCATTCAGCTATTCCCTCAGGGTTGAAATGAAGTCTGTGTCCGAATTCACTCATCCAGCCCGAATGTCGTGCCGGATTACCTACCACCAGTTCATAGGGTGCAACATCCTTTG
>DATAEX010000469.1:0-6088 GCA_036257765.1 Bacteroidales bacterium | reverse complement strand
AGAATCAGGTGGATGTCACCGAACTGGTGCCAGTAATACTTCTCAGCAATAGCAGCCTTATAAGCGGCTTCGATACGTTGGTTCCCCGCAACCGAACGGATTATGTGAAGGTGTGAGGCACGAGGTTCATGAAATCCGGTGATCAATCCGTCTGCCACCTTTGATTCATAGGACCCGTTAATATACAAATCCGTATATCCACGGAAAGCTTTGAGCCGGCCATCACTGTCTGCGCCGCTTTCCAAAGCTCTGATCACCGTTGTGCCCACTGCAATAATTCTTTTACCATGTACTTTCGCCCGGTTAACCAGTGAAACAGTTATTGGATCGATTTCCATGTACTCGGGATAAGGAGCTTCGTTCTCCTCGAGGCTTGAAACACCTGTGTGCAGCAGGATGGGTGTAATTGTTACACCTTTTTTCAAAAGCCGGTCAACCAGTTCCGGTGTAAATCCTCTTGCTGCAGAAGGCATTTCGGCGCTGCCAGGGTGGAAAGAAAAAAGGGTCTGGTAATACGACAAGGGGTAATGCTCATCAGTTCTGTATGAAATGGGTAATCCGTGCTCATCGAGGTAGGCGGGCATATCCCTGCCTGTTTTTACTTCAGCTATCCACAGGTGAAGCAGTTGAGTGTCTCTGTAATATCTCCTTATCAGCTTCAGACTGGCATTTCCGGGAAGGTTAAATACCTGGCCGCATCTTCCCTCTTTCCACCTGACATTTTTCAATCCTTCTGAAGCGCGTATTTCGACCAGCCATTCGGTCGTGCTCCACCAACTGCTGAAATGCACCCTGCCTTGTTTACCATCGGGAAGTTCCACTGAAATTGCCGAATTTACGGTTGCCGAGGTGTTCACAATCAGAATATCGCCTGCCCGCAAATAACGGTCGAGATTAGAGAACCGTGTATGATGGATGGTGCCGTTACCCTTTGAAACAAGGAGGCGGACATGATCCCTTGGGATACTCCGTTCCTCAGTTGGTTGCGGACATGAAAGCTTCTCGGGGACTTCAAAATGTGCCGGATGGTTGGTTAAAATGTTCATACCATTTCTTTCTTCAATAATTCGACTGTATACCGGCCCGACGGCAAGTCACCTGTGATAAGTCCGAGGCAGGCAGGCACAGCTTTTTCGGCTGGCAAAGGACGATCGCTGATATCTTCCCCCGGAAAGGCATCCTGCTGCATATCTGTTTGCATATCTCCCGGATCGAAGGAATAGAAGCGCCAGGCAGGATATTCCTTCCCCAAAATAGCTGTGATATGATCAAGGGCTGCCTTGCTGCCTCCGTAAGCACCCCACCTTTCATAGGCCTCTTTTGCCGCATCACTGCTCACATTAATAATTGATGCGTTTCTGGTTAGAAAGGGCTTAATTTTCTGAAGCAGTGACAGGGGCGCGATGAGGTTAGTATGAAAAACAGTGTGCAGATCCTCCACAGGATGTTCGAGTAACATTCTCCTGGGTGTTATTCCCAGCGATGATGCGTTGTTTATAACCAGGTCGACTTTCCAGTTATTCATTTGCAATGCTTCTGTTATCTGTAACAGGTGGATTTCATCACGAACATCACCTGAAATTGCCAGCACATCGGTCAGGCCGGCAAGGTAGTTTCTCGCCTTCAGCAACTGGTCGGCATGCCTTGCATTGATCAGTAATCTCCAGCCTTTATGCGCGAGATTCTCAGCAAGAGCAAATCCAAATCCTTTCGAAGCGCCGGTTATGATAGCAGTTTGATAGTTTTTCATTACGTTGTTTTTTGTGTTCTTTACCGGTACAAAGATCCGAAGGAAGGGACAAGGAAAAAACGTACAAAAGAACTGAAAATACACTGTACTTTGGTACAGGTACCCCGTCCTGCATCCCCCGTCATCCCCCGTCATCCTGAGAGGAGTCTAAGGAGGACGGACCTGCATCACTCATTACCCAATAATCCCCTTCGTATAGCAGTATTCACTGCTTCGATGCGGTTACTTGCATAAAGCTTAGAAAAAATGGAAGAGATGTGAAATTTGACTGTCCGTGCTGAAATATACAGTTGATCAGCAATTTGTTTATTGGTAAGTCCTTTTCTTACAAGATCAAGCACTTCAATTTCCCGCCTTGTCAGCGGGGACGACGGATAATGAAAATCCTTGTCCACAGCTTTTTTATCGACGGTAATATCGGCTTCATCCGAAATGATAGATAATTGACTGTTCAATGTACCTGCTTCATCGAGTGATAATTTAATGCTCTCAGAGGCAGCAGCCAGATTCTTAACTTCAAGGTCCGATTTTAGTTGATTCAACCTGTTTATCAGAGCATCGATACGGGGATGTAACACCCGTTCAAGCACATCGTGGAACATGGATTCATTGCGCCTTATGCCCTGTGATTCCTGAAGCCTGGTCCTTTGTATTGCCATACCGATCAGTTCGCTGATGGTATTCAGAATAGAAAGCTGCTTTTCATCGAATTGCTGTGATTCTTTACTTACCAGATTCATCAAACCCACCTTCTGTCCGCTTGTGGTTATAGGAATGGTTGCATGAAATTTCAGATCCCCGGTGCCTGTTTTTATATCTTTCAGTCTGGTGCAGCGTATTTCGCTGATGTTCCTTCCCTTGTCGAATTCGTTTGAAAGATATTTTTCTATACAGAAGCACCATCCCGACAGCCTTTCGGGATGATCGCCCAGTGCAGGGGGCAAATTATATGAGGCTGCAAGGTAAACGGATTTTACATCGGGCTGAACAAGCCATATCCAGCCGGTTCCGAGATGCAGCAGCTCAACCGTCTTTTCAAGGGATTTTCTAAGTGCCGCGGGTAGCGAAAACTCCTTGTTCAAATGGCTGGCAATCTCGTACAAATGAGAAAAATACTGTGTATCGTCCATAATTACTCCAAACGTTTCACACTGACACTTGTTTATGATATTGCCAATATTCATCAAAACCAACGCCCTCCTCCCCCTGCCCCCTCCAAAGGGGGACATTCTCACCAGTATTAAATTTTAGTCAGGTATTTAAAATTTAACGGATTGAGGATTGTGACTACAGTGCAGCAAAACCCTTCCTGACAGGTCTTTGAGCACTCGCTAAACCTGACCCGCCTTTCTCCGCCAGGTTCGTAGTTGCCTATAACGGTTAATGATTTGGTATCGTACAGTTATGCGCTGACAATTTTTTCTCCTTCTACAATCCTTTTTAAATGACAAAATAATAACGCTCCACTATTTTCGTCTCTTAAATGCATTCCGTTACCTTCACAATATTTATAGAAATCACAATCAGAGCATATTCCTGTTTTAGTCCATCTTTTATCTCTAAAAATAGAATACTTGTTTTCCCAAACTTCCTTAAAGTTATCTTTATAGATATTACCCTGAATAAAATTCTCCCTCAAATTCGGACAGGCAGATATAGAACCATCTGCCAATATTGACGCAATATTTATCCCTGCCCGGCAAATGAAAAAGTTATCTCTGACCTCCCTTTCATAATTACCCAAAAATCCTTCACAACCATAATTTAATTTGATTTTTCCTTCCTTTCTCGATTGTAAAATAAAATCAAATAATTTCTTAAACTTTTCCGGATCAAGCTGTAGTTCTTTATGTTGTTTGGCTCTGCCTATCGGGAAAATGGTAAATATTCTCCATTCTTTAACCCCGAGATGAATGAGGAGTTCTTTAATTTGATTTAATTCGCTAAAGTTCTTTTGATTTACACAGGTAACTACATCATACTTAATATCAGGAATTGCAGGTAAAAGACTTATTGCGTTCAGGGAAGAAGTATAGCTTTTAGAATTTCCTCTTAGCCAGTTATGGCTTTCTTCCAATCCGTCAAGACTTACAGTAACAGCTCTTAATCCGGAATTTAATAGAGAGTTTAACTTGTCTCTGTTCAAAAGCATGCCGTTTGAAACAATTCCCCATGGAAACCCTCTTTTATATAAACTTTGACCTATTTGTTCCAAATCTTTTCTCAACAATGCTTCTCCGCCTGTGAGCACTATCATCGTGTTATGAGGATTAACTATTGCGGTTATGTCGTCAATCGCTTTAAAAAAGTCCCGGGCAGGCATATCCTTTATTGAAGCATCCTTTTTACAATCACTTCCGCAATGAAGACATTTTAAATTACATCGTAAGGTACATTCCCAAAGTATATAATTCAATTGATGAACTTTACTTTCATTGTCTTTGTACTTTTGAAAGAGATTTAGTGCTATTCTTTTCCGTATTGAAATTTTTGAAACGGTCATTCCTTGGGTGTCAGCTTTACATCAAAATCTTTACTTGTTTCTCCACTATACCAATCACCGTCTCCCCCTGAAAATTCCGGGTCTTTAAATTCCACAATTGTATCCAGACCGGTAAATTCGTTATTTGTTTCTCCATCAATGTCCTGAAAATGTAAATTATAAGTTTGGTCATCGGGGAATCCCCAATTGTCAGATACCTGATATACTCCGTCAGTATTGGTATAAGATGTGTCACCTTGCATTGTTACCCTGATATTTTCAATAGGTTGGTCAGTTACTGATGAAGTTACTTTTCCATTTACAATAAACCTGGCCGAAGGTGTACCATATTCAACTCTGCTTTCGCATGAGGATGCAAAACCTAAAACTGCCATTATGCCGGCTATTAACACATTATAAGTGCTGAGGATGAGATTTCGTAATCGTGTTATTTCTTTCATGATGCTATTTTTTTTAGGATGCAGGTTTTGTCATAATGGTTGCTAACACGTAATATACTTTGGTTACTTTTTCACCAGGCTACAATATTAATGCTGTCATTTTGAATCCGTAATCAGTTATCATGCAACTTACTAAAGTCTCAGGACATTTCCAAAACCACAGATCCCGATAGATAGATTTATAGAAAATCCTTTCAAATCGTCATAATAATTACCTCTGGCCAGGTAAAGCCTGGTTCGTAATGAATACTCCGATTTTTCCTTGAATCCGGCAAAAGTACCAGCCACAAGCGAAATTCGGGTTCTATACTTGAAGTCTGTATTAATTCCAAAAATGGCTTGATAACTTTCCATATTCAGATTGCCCTTATGTTGTTCATCATCGCGTTTTGACAGTTCAAGAACAGCAAACCCGCCAAAGGGCGCAATTTTAAATTTGCTATTATCTATCAGTGCATATCCAACTGAAAGTTCAATGATTGCCATACTTGCATGTTCAGCTTTTAGCCATTCCGTATTGCCTGAATAGTCTTTTCTGACCTTATCACTGCCTAATGTTCCATTAAAGTAAAATACTGTTTTTTTATAGGCCAGATCAAAGCCAAAAATCAAGTTAAAAGTAGGACTGAAATGCTGTCCGAGCGTTCCGGTAAAAATGCCGGATCCGAGACCTGCATGCATGCCGTATCCTAATTTCCCGGCGGAATAAACTGGCATCTCCTCCGCGGAGGTGGTATTTAATTCATTGCGGGTTTTAACTTCCCAAAACATTATTGTAGTCAGATTTTTTCCGTATTCTGCTTCCTGGCTGAACTGGTCAATCTCATGAGAGCAGGCAGAATACATTGTGTTGATGCGGTTCTCTATTTCGTACGGATACTTGGTTCGGTCGATTTCATATTGAATTTTCCTCCGGTATAATTCAACTATGTCAAAAATGACCTGATTATATCGCAAATACTGATCTGTTTTATAGTCCGAATTGATCCACGATAAATTCCTGTCTATGAAACCGTACGTGGCAATCCTCATTACAATTGTATCTCCGTACTTCTGTTTTTCTGTTTTGTATCCTATGAAATACTTCAATTCAGATGCCTTAATGGCAGAATGGTATTCCTGAAAATCTTCCCAGGACAATTTTCCTTGATTCCAGAATTTTTTGTCATCCTGGGCTATTATGATATCTTCAGATAGAAACAATCCAAGGAATACAACCGAAATAAGCTTTGATAAATGCTTTGAAAGATTCATCATAGGAGTATTATTATTCGATTTAGGAGTTTATGGTTTAAAGATAAGAGAAGTCTATTAGATAATAAATGGTTAATATTAGAGTTAGTACGAACAGCATTTATTTTTTCTTTGACTGCACGACTGCAAGACTGCAAGACT
>DATAEX010000555.1:0-6234 GCA_036257765.1 Bacteroidales bacterium | reverse complement strand
CCACTTTATTGTAAAACCGGTGCAGTCCCATTTCCACCGCCCCGTAATTTGCAATTGGATATACTTCAATGCTTTCTTTTAGCCTTTCGCGTGTGACCTTATCACATATGTTATTTCTGATGGCGTTCAAAATATCCTGTTTGGAAGTGGAAAGTCCGCCCAGGTCGTGATAGAATTCTATATTTTCTGAATAGAATTCGGACTGCAGTTCCATGTCACAGGTATTGTATGCATTGAAAAAAATGCTGTCCAGATATACAATGGTATCATAAAGCATCCGGTTATCCGGCTTATAGGTTTGGCCAGGCAAGATTGAAAATGAAATACTTACTAGTATCAGAAGTACGAATCCTTTCATATTGTGTGGTTTAATCGGTAAAGTTAAAATAATCATTGAAACCCTTTTAACCTGACCGACCAGCCAGGGGCCGCAGACCTGTATTACAACATCGGGGTAAAACAATAAAAAAAGTTCATTGTTATGCTGAGCATAGCTAATTAATCAGGAGGATGAAAATGTCATATATTGTTGATTTTAATAATGTATCCACAGTTGAGTTGGAATCTTCACCCGTTGCCGAAGCGCTCGCTGGTTTACGGGCCAACGAAGCACGTTATTTTAAGAACAAATACAACCATGAATTTACGGTAGTTCCGGCCGGTCAGAGTAAGGAAACGCTTGATTATGTGAACAACATCTTAAAAAAGGAGCGGAATATTGAGTTTTCAGCCAAACCTTTGGAAACCTCCCGATTTCAGGTGGAAAATATTAAATGGGCCTATGTCTTTTATGAAGACGGACTTTCGGTCAATGTTCTTTATACGGTTGATGATCCAAAGAAGAGAGCCGTTGGATTTAAACTTTCCGAAGGAATGGATGTGCCAAAGGAATTAGAAGGGAAATTTAAATTTGCCACCCAAAAATCTGCGCTTGCCGGAACAATCCGGGGTTCATTTTTTGTAATTAAAGGAGAATACTAGGAAGGTAGGGGAGGATGATATACAGGATTGCAAAGGTGTTAATGTTTAATAATTTTCAAAGCACGGACAGATGAATCATCATGAAGAATGATAAAGTATAATCCCACAGGTAATTCAGAAATATCCATACTCAATGGGTAACCTGTCGGGAATAATTTCTTGAGAGCAATACCCGACGTATTGCATACTACTATTTTTTTGGGATGCAAGTTTTCCGGGAATCGAATTTCAAATTTTCCTGAAGTGGGATCCGGAAATACAATTATATTTTCATCAGGCAGCTCGAGGCTTGCTGTCAATGAACAGGTATCATTATAAGAAATTGTCGCTGTAACAGGAAGCCTCTCAGAAAAACAACCGTTCAAACCTGCATCAACATAATAAACTGTATTTGAACTAAGTTCCGGAGTCTCATACGAATTCCCGGTGGCCACGGCAATCGAAGCCAGACTATCGGTATACCAATATATATCACCTCCGGATGAGGAAGCCAAAAGCACAACGTGACCTTCACCGCACCTTTCACCCCCTGTTACCGTAGTAATTTCAGGAACCTGATTGATAACTGCAACAACGGGAGTGCGGGCATTTGTTACACACTCGTGAGAAATTGCATCCACATAATAGGTTGTTGTTTGAGTAATATCATTAGGAAAGAATATGTTACCATGGGCTATCGGAATTCCGCCCACAAGATCAGTATACCAGCGTATTTCACCCGGGTCTGATTCAGCCTGCAATGCAAGGTCGCTTGAAACACAGGCGGAATCGCCGGTCACTGAGGATATAAAAGGAGCCTTATAAAAAGTGAATGTATCAATAGGTAAGAGAACAAGATAGTGTCCGGGCATTGAATCGGTTTTCAATATCATATTAGTATCGGTAACCATAACCACTATCCGGTTAATTTCGCTGTCATTAACCAGCATGAGGGCATCGGTCTGTAACGACCAGGATGAATCGATTACCAGTCGGTACTGGTCGGAGTGCTCAATTCTGCAGTTCTGATAGTAGGACAACTGAATGGAATCAACTGTTTCTTTGATGGAAACGATTATTGAATCGCCCGGGGAAGGATATTCTTCCATCTCATACAATTCCGATCCGATGGCTGTGAGGTACCACCTTCCCTGCATCATTGTTGCAGCGGAACCGATATTCCCGGAAAACACATAAGATTCAATGCGGTTAAAGGTGGTAACATTTTCCGTCTGAAAAATTTTCAGAAAACCCGGCAAGAGTTTCGTAGGAATTTCTGAACCATTTGAGCTTAATTGCCAATCATTGTAGTTGATACTCCAAAGAACGCGGAATTTATCATTGGAAAGCAATTGAGAATTGTTGTATCCAATAATTCGGATGCTGTCTGTCCCATTAATTCGGCTGATAATTACAGAATCAGCCGGCAAAGGATCATAGTTGATGGTTTCACCGGTAATGCCGCCGTGCCATTGCGTAACGTACCACTTGCCAATGATCTGGTTATAAAACTGGTTGAGTGTTTTTGAAGCTGATGTATTAGCATTAAGCAGCAGGGTGATTAAACAAGGGAGTAGAAGTCGTGCAGGTTTCATGGTTTTAAGGTTTGTGAATCAGGAAGTATATAAGCTAAGTTACTAAATACCGGAAAATTTTAAAAGTTGAGCTGCAATGAGTGCCCGAAGAATTGTATTTACTTGACTTTATCGTTCAAATTGATTGTTATTGAAAACAGTTATTATCTATGGCGTGGCAATTGAATAAATCCATTTGGCCAACTATAAATGGTGTTATCAATTGGATTTTTTCACTAGCCCCGGCATTTATGACGGGGATTTTATGGAAATATATTTTATTTAATAAACTTGAAATTCTTTTTATTATGATTGGGATAAAATAGCTGGCCGATATATAATCCCGAAGGTAAAACAGATATATCAATTACTATAGTATCATGATCACTGTACTCCGGATTTTGCACGGAAATGATTAATTTACCTTTTGCATCTGCAATGTCTATTTTGCGAACTATACCATGATGTGAGTTTTGTTTTATATAAAGCACTTTGTTGGCCGGCACAGGAAAAACTTCAAGGTTGTCTGAATTATCAAAGTTATTTTCGGAAACTGATGTATTCACGGAAACACTTCCGGTATCCGATAATATGCAACCATTATTGTCTGTAATCATTACGGAATAGCTTCCGGGGGCAAGATTCCCTGAAGTTGGCGTAATATCATTATTTGTCCATAAATATTGGTATGGTTCGGCTCCACCGGTGGCTACCGCCGTCAGTGACCCATCATTGCATGAGATACAGGTGGCATCAAGGGCAATGACCGTAACCTGAAGTATACCGCACGTGTCATAATTAACCGTACTTTCTTTAGTCAGGATACAACCGTTGTTGTCAGTTACAATAACAGAATAGATACCTGAAACCAGATTTTCCGAAGTTACAGTAATATCATTATTAGACCATAAATATTGGTACGGCTCCGCTCCACCAGTTACAACCGCAGACAGTGATCCATCGCTGCAGTTTTCACAGGATGCATCAGTAGCATTAATTGCAACATCCAGTGAAGTGCAAGGTTTAAAGAAATTCATTCGAATCTGAAAGGGCTTTGAAAAATTTGCACCAAAATCTTCAATATTTGCCCATCCTCCCATGGGTGAGGTCGGCCAGTTCACCCAATGATGTCCCGCAGTAAAAATATCTGCGGTTTGACCAACAGCCAGGGTTGAGTCAAATTCAATAGCTGTTACCAGATAATTCCCGGGAATTAATTCAACATATCCCGGAGGGGTTGATATATCAATTGTATAAAGCCTTGCGTTGTTATCTATGTAGGTCAGAGTATCAGTTGTGGCAATAATGGTATCCGGTAAACCTTCTTTCATGCTCCAAACGGCCGCAGCCAGTTTTTCCATATTATATCCCCTGGTGTAATATATTGAAATGGATGATAATTTTTCTTTTTTGGTAATTTCAAAATCCTGCCCCATATATCCCCCGTTACCGGCGCCTATACCCAGGCTTGAAATATTAACATTATTATCGCGTGCATACACTGTATCAGTTATTTCCAAAGGATAAAACGAAACTGTATTATTCTGTGGAAAGTCGTCTGCTTCAGCCATAAATCCTGTATATTGAACCAGATATTTTCCAGCTGCATTCGGGGTAAATGCAGGTAAGGTTATATGAATGGTTTCTCCGGGTTCAACAGAACTCACATAATCGGATGTGTCAGTGTATATCACATTTTGATCAGGGTCTGTAATTTCCACCTGCATAGCGACATCGTGCAATATATAATCGCCGGTGTTTTTCAAATCCGCCTCAGGCTTAATTACATTTTCAGCTAAAGTCACCGGAACCTGCGTATATTCACCTGCAGTAGTTGTTATGACCTGTATGTCGCTGATCAGTGAATTGATGACAATATCATCGATGAGTAGTAAATACTTATCGGTGGAATTATTCCTAAAACCGATATAAATCGATTCACCTGCATAGGAATCGAGGTTTACTTTGTGTTCTGTCCATTTCGTAATTTCAGCCGTAGTGCTGAAAAGCAGGGTTGAACTGGTCAGCATATTACCAATATTTCCAGTTGTTCCTGTAGGTTTTATTGTCATGATTCTGACTTCATAACCATCCCGGTAACTGGTATCATAGGTAACTGCTTTCCATGTAAGATAAGAATCCTCAGGCAGATTTTCAATCAACGGCGTCCACATCCAGTCGTCAGCTGTCCCACCCGGTGCATACCACGAAGTACTGAATGCACAAGAATCAACTGGATTAGACCTAAAATCTTCCCTTCTTTCCCATGCTTCATTTATGTATAATACAGATCCTTGTGGTGTCAGATTATCCACATTAACCAGCATCCATCCTGATGGAAACTTATATGTACCGGCGCCACCCTCATTATTAGAGCCTGAGACGTTATCAAAATCTTCCTGGAAAACAATTTGGCCATGTATAGGAATGGAGAATGACAGAAGGATGATTAATCGATAAACATGTCTCATAATTCGGGTTGCTTATTTTTCTTAGTTATTTTATTGAGGGCTTGAAAAATGCCTGTTCAATCTATACGAATATAATCATGAGAGGTTAGGTGAAAGTTACAAAGTTCCCAATAAGACCAGTAGACCAGGGGACTTAGAAGACAATAGGAAATTGGTAGTAGGCAGTAGGCTTTAATCAAAGCCGTCATCACGTAGTTTTAAGACTATTTTAGTTCATTCAGTTATATGCCAAAAATTTATAATTACGCATATTTCCCTCAACGGGGAGCAAATTCGGATAAAAACCTGGTTTTTAAAATATTTTAATATATTTAAAGACCCAAACTGCTAAACTCCTCGAATATGTTAATTTATCTCTCACGTTACCATTTCTTATTATTATCGTTTCTGACATTTAGTTATCAATCCGTTTTTACTCAAAACTACCCTGATAAGTGGGTCTTTAATGGATTCGATATAAATTTTAACAACGATTCTGCAATTGTCGAACGTAATAATCTTGCCGATTACCGGTCAAACGGATATGCTTCAATTTGTGATGCCTCAGGTAACCTGGTTTTATATTCAAATGCATTTAGTGCATGGAACCGGAACAATGAGTTGATCGAAAATGGCGATAGCCTCCTGATACCAGGTTCTGTAGGCACATCTCTTCTGGGATCAATGATCATACCCGCACCCGGGAATGCTGACAGATTTTTTATATTTAACCTGAATCCATATAATGGTAATGAGTCAGCCGGCCTGTATTATGCAGAAGCAGACATGTCGGCCAATGATGGAAGAGGCAAAATACTGCGTAAAGGAATTAGGCTTATCGATTCTACAGGTAATCAGATAACCGCATTATATCATGCAAACCAGCATGATGTGTGGGTGATTACCCACCGTATTAAATCAAATTCATACTTTGCATTTTTAATAACTAACGAAGGTATATCTGAAACACCTGTTGTCAGCTCTCTGGGAAAAGAACACGAATCTTCATTTGAAGGACAAATGAAGGGTTCGCCCGATGGCAGAAAAGTCGCCGTAAGTTATAATACATGGTTTGAAGGTGAAGGCTTTGATTTGTTTGATTTCAACAATGAAACCGGCAAACTATCGAATGCTAAAAGTTTTCTGATGCCATACGATGGCTGCCATGGTCTTGAATTTTCACCGGATGCTGTAAAGCTTTATGTGTATGAGTCCGGGAGCATAGGCAGATTATATCAGTTTAAACTTTA
>DATAEX010000463.1:0-3336 GCA_036257765.1 Bacteroidales bacterium | reverse complement strand
GGAAATGAAGAGCAAATACAGGGAATTGTTTGAACTGAAGAAGTCTTTGAAAGTGCCCTTGCCCAAACTGATCTTTGATAAAGCTCTGGCCGTAATAATTCTGACTTGTTGTTTGCCTGTTATTTTATTTCTGCTGATCTTCAACTGGTTCGAAGGAATATTTATACCGGAAAATAAAGGTCCCTTATTCTTTCATTACAATGCTGTGAGCAGGGGAAAAGTCTTCAAAAAGTACAAAGTCAGGTTAATAAAACTAAAATACATTGATAAAGAGCTTTGGAAAAAGGGCGATTGGCATGCCTTTATGAGGGAATGGGATCCGGCGTCAAGAACGAATCTTGGAAAATTTGTCAAGAAGTTTTATCTGGATGAAATACCGCAATTCTTCAACGTACTAAAGGGTGACATGTCAATTGTTGGTCCCAGGCCCATAGCTGTTCATCATTACGAAAGGGATCTGGCGCAGGGTAATATACCCCGTTCACTCATCAGGGGTGGATTGCTTGGTTATGGCCATGTACGTAAGGGAACGCCTGAATTCGGAAAACCTGTTTATGAGTATGAATACGTTTGGCGTTACCTGCATTATTCACCTTTCAGACTATTAATGCTTGACCTTTACATTATCTGGAAGGGAATAGTAGTAATGTCGAAGGGGAAAGGATTGTAAAGTCGTGCAGTCGTGTAGTCAAAGGTCATGGTGAGCGGAGTCGAATTCCACCATTCCAATTTTCCATTTCCCTTATCCATAAAATTTGCAAACTAAAAAAATTAGCATTACTTTTGTGGCGCTTCAAAAAGCTGGTGCTGTAGTTCAGCTTGGTTAGAATGCCGGCCTGTCACGCCGGAGGTCGCGGGTTCGAGCCCCGTCGGCACCGCAAAAAGCCCCTGATTTTAAGGGGCTTTTTGATTTTCAACCGGTATACTTTTACAGCAGTCGGGACGCAATAACAAAGCTAATGCGCTCTTTGTGTTTTTAAATCTTTGAGTGTTTTGTGAAGGTTTCACCTGCGATATTACTTACCACAGATTTTCGACATTTTTAGAGAGCAGCCGTTCGATTTTTTCTTACATTTAAAGCTGGAAGTCAATCCAATTTTAAATAGAAAAAAACTGCCATATGAACTTAAAACGCCGTGATTTTATCAAAATCGGCGGAATCACTGCAGCAGGTTCTCTCGTAATGCCTTCGCTTTTACAATCGTGCAAAGGAATATCGCTTTCAGATAACGCTGAGAGCTATTTAAGGCATTTTGAAGTGGATACCCGGCTACTCAACAAAGTGATTGCCGCTGCCATGGAGAAAGGTGCTGATTATGCCGACCTCTTCTTCGAACATACTCTAAACAATACCAGTGCTTTGGAGGATAATAAGGTTAACAGTGCGTATTCCAATATAGCATACGGGGTTGGTATTCGCGTTCTCAAAGGCGAACAAACCGGATATGCATATTCGGAAAACATTACCGAAGAAGCCATGCTCAAAGCAGCCGGAACTGCAGCAAATATAGCAGCCGGAACAGCCGGTGCCACACCTGTTGATATCAAAGAGTTCACCCCGCCCAATTATTACGCAGTAAAAACATCATGGGAGCAGACTTCCATAAAAGACAAGATTCCTTTCATGCAGCGGATGAATGATAACATTTTCGCTGCAGATAAAAGAGTTTCAAAGGTAAATGTATACCTGAACGATTCAACATCCTACATACTTTTCTACAATTCTGACGGCCTTCTGACATGGGATTACCGTCCTATGGTTTCATTTCAGACAATATGTATTATGGAAGAAAACGGAAAAACCGAAAATTTCTATGTAGGCCGTTCATTCCGTAAGGGTGCGGAAAGTATTGATAATACACTTGTTGACGCGATGAGCAAGGAAGCGGTAGAGAAAGCTTCATTGTTGTTTACTGCTACTAAACCCAGGGCTGGTGAAATGGAAGTGGTTATGGCTGCGGGCGAATCTGGCATCCTTCTGCACGAAGCGATGGGCCATGCTTTTGAAGCCGACTTTAACCGCAAAAATCTTTCCATTTTCTCAGATAAAATGGGTAAGAAAATTGCCGAAGATTTTGTCACCATAAAGGATGATGGTACAATGCCAGGTAGGAGAGGGACCATAAATTTTGATGACGACGGAAATTCCTCAGCCAATACTACCCTGGTTCAGAATGGTATTCTGAATAGTTACCTGCATGACCGGATCAGTTCAAATTATTATAAATGTGCACCAACCGGCAATGGAAGAAGACAAAACTTCAGGAACATGCCAATCCCCCGAATGAGGTGTACCTATATGGATAATGGACCTCACAAAAAAGAAGAAATTATTTCCAGCGTGAAGAATGGTATTTATGTCGAGACTTTCAGCAACGGACAGGTGAACATAGGACAGGGCGATTTTACCTTCTTTGTTAAACTGGGATATCTGATTGAAAACGGCAGAATCACAAGTCCGATCAAGGACATAAATATTATTGGTAACGGCCCCCAGGCACTTGCCGATATTGTGATGGTAGCTGATGATCTGAAAATTTCCGAGGGCACATGGACCTGCGGAAAGGATGGACAGGGCGCACCGGTTTCAATGGGGCTTCCTACGGTAAAAATCAAGAAACTGACTGTTGGAGGAATTAATGCCTAACCCGAAAATGAAACGATTATGAATACTAATGAAAAATATGCACTTGCCAACCTTGTAATGGATCATGCCCTAAAAGGTGGCGCACAACAGGTTGTTATCCGCATTTATGAACGCAGGAGTAACAATATTGAATTACGCGATCAGATTATTGACAGCCTCAAAGAATCTAATCAAAGCGGCTTATCCATCGATTTGTATGTAGATAAGAAATATTCATCCCATTCTACAAACCGGCTTAAAAAAGAAGATCTGTTTAAATTCGTTGATGAAGCCATTATTGCCACACGTTATCTCGCCGAAGATGAATTCAGACAATTGCCTGAACCGGATCTATACTATAAGGGTCCGGCACAGGATCTGGGTTTATTTGATGCTTCGCTTGATAAGGTTGAGGCTAAAACAAAGATCGATCTCGCGATGCAGGTTTTGAATGAAGCCTACAAAAAAGACGAACGGATAATTTCTGTAACTTCAAATTATAACGATGTTATAGCAAATGATTTAATGGTGGCCAGCAACGGGTTTAAAGGCGATTCACAGATAACCAGTGTGACCCTGGTAGCTTCAGTTTCCCTTAAAACGGAAACCGGACGTCCCTCTGATTACTGGTACGAGAGTTCCCTTTTTATGGATAAGCTTATTACTAAAGACATTGGTAAAAAAGCTCTCGATAGAACAATCCAGAAGAT
>DATAEX010000453.1:0-4621 GCA_036257765.1 Bacteroidales bacterium | reverse complement strand
AAGGAAGAAAAGAAAGGTTATGAATTTGCGCTGTTGAAAGGATACGCTTAACCGTTGCAGGTATTTTCGCAATACCGTTGGATTATTTTGTCCGTTATTCAAAGTCAGCGTTTAAAGTATGTAACAAATATACCTTAAACGCTGTTATTTCATATAATTATTGTTGCTGATTTTGCACGTCGGATGTATCGCGTAATACGGCGCTCTTATCTACTTTGAGAAGAATATTATTGCCAGCATCAATAGTGATCACGTTGTCGGTTATATTGTTTATTTTTCCGTAAATGCCTCCAGCGGTAATAATATGATCACCCTTCTTAAGAGAATCCCTGAAATTTTTAAGATCCTTCTGCCTTTTCATTTGTGGCCTGATAAGGAAAAAATAAAATACAACCATGATCAGTAACAGTGGGATTAAAGATGACCATGGATTTGCCTGACCTTGTCCCTGCGGATTTGCCATCAGGACAATTGATAATAAACTACTCATTTTCAGTTATTTAATTAATATTAATTAGGAATTCTATTGAAAGCAAAATTACAATAAAATATTATAATCCAACGCTGTATTGTGTTCACTCACCTATCAGCCCACGGCCTGTTTTAACAATCTGGTTATTATCCTTCAGGTATTTAAATATCTTATCCAGAAGGCCGTTTATGAACACACTGCTTTTTTCAGTACTGTAGAATTTGGCAATTTCCAGGTACTCATTAATGGTTACCCTGGTGGGTATAGACGTAAAGGCAATTGCCTCAGTAATGGCCATGACAAGTATGAGCATGTCAAGGAATGCTATACGCTCAACATCCCAGTTTTCGGTATAGGATTCGATGAGTTTGGTGTATTCTTCCTTATGTACTACCGATTTACGAAACAGATCCCTGGCAAATTCCCGGTCATCATCATTTTTAAATAATGACATCAACGGTGCATCTTCATTCTGATCTTCATGAAAATCCTTAATAGTCTTTGCTATCATGCTTATAACAAACTCGACTTCATCGTTCCAATAAATGCTTTGTTCCTCGAGTGTCTGATAAATGCCTTCCGCGTCAACAATTTCAGTTGTAAAAATGTCGATTATAAGTTTCTTATCCTGTTCATAATTGCGATCGGGTTTCTCCATATATTCCTTAAAATATGAGGTCATCCTGATCCTGTTATGTAATTTCTTAATCAATTCAGGTGAGTTTACCCAGGAAAGCTTATTAGAATTCAGGTACTGATTGAACTGCCTGTTGACCCTGAGTTGCTTAATAATACTGTTTTCAACGAATTTAGTGTTAGGATTTAAATCTTCCCTGGTGGGGATCATTTTTTGACGTGCGATATCAATCCTGGAATTGGCGTAATCAGCAATATCAATTATCAGTAAAAGAAGATAGTGGTAAAGATCATAAGTTTTCTGAATACTAAAGAATAGTTCTTTTTCATATTTATTAATTGAACTGTCAGCCCCCTGAAAATAGGCGTAGAGAAGCTGTAAAATCTTAATGCGTAATATCCTTCGGCTGATCATATGAAAGAACCTGCTGTTACCTGTTGAAAAACGTTTTACAATTTATCGAAGTGCAAAATAAATGCATTTTTTTGAGCTTCAATACGAAATTTTTCTATTTTTGAAATGCTATTGAACTCTACTAATAAAACCCAGACGTATGATTGAAGACCGAAATGACAAAAACCAGGCTGCCGAAGAAACCGATCATCGTGAAATTTTTTCCAAAGCAGTCAGAGCAGGAAAACGGACTTATTTTTTTGATGTTAAGGCAACCAGAAGAAACGACTATTTCCTGACAATTACAGAAAGTAAAAAGCGTTTTCAGAAAGATGGCCGTTTCTTTTTTGAGAAACACAAAATTTTCCTTTATAAAGAAGATTTTGAGAAATTTGCAGAAGGATTCCAGGAAGTCCTGGAATTTATTAAAACCGTAAAAGGTCCTGAAATTGGCGAAAATTTAAATGGTCAGGGGAATTCTTCAGACAAGTACAGCAACGTGGATTTTGATGATCTTGAGAGCATTGAATACGAAGAGCGGAAATTGAAGAATTAGACCTGAAGAAACAAGCAGAATAACCCGGGGGATCATTCTTCCGGGTTTTGTTTTCTTCGGGAGGACGTCATCTTTCTGATCTCAGGGTTTGGTATAACTTTTACGTTGGTTATGATATATTGCCTGTTCATAAAATCGCCATAAAGATTGCACTCGGAGATAATGTCATCATAAAATTTCTGGACAGCTACCTGTAAGGGTATCATGCCCAGAATAGTGCAAAGTTCTTTATCAAAGTGAATGCTTTCTAATTCTCCTTCTATTTTTTTAAAAGCATAATGGACCTCGTTGACAATTACCTTTTGCTCAAATTCGGAATATATTTTGTTCAAAGACATAAGTGCCGTGAAATATCTAAGTTTTAGTCCTTTACCTCCAAGTCCTGTCGAAATCAATATCCGGTTCTGATCAAGAAGTTTACTCTCAAGCAAAAGCCGGTTTTCCTGCAATGCCAGAATGGCCCAATCCTTTAGCTGATCGGTCATTGTGCCTGTACATTTTTCAAGGGTCCGGTAAGCTTCTATATTATCAATGGTTGCAAGCTTAACCATCATATCTTTCCGGTCCTCAGGAGTCAAATCTTCCTCAAACACTATATTCCGGTTTCTGAGAACATCTTCGGGGTTAAATTTCTTTTGTAAATTTTGCGCATAATTATAGTATTCCGTTTGAACGTCGCTGTCGATCTGCTGTTCAAGTATCGAAACGCTTCCCGGAATACAACCTAATAATTCCTGAATTTTATCAAATATGTTGTCGTACCGTGCCATTTTTAAATAGGCAATATTCTTAAAGATAAAAAATGTATTAATAATTTGCACAAAAGATCAGAAATATTAAAAAAGAAAAAAAGAGTATAAATTCCCAATAATTAGGTATTGGCAGTGACGTTTTAAAAATTTAAAATTGTGGATCAATAAAAAAGGATGAATAGTTTAAGATTATCAGAGATCAGCACAGGAGAGAGTGTTTTTATTAAAAGCGTTAAAGGGAAAGGAGCATTCAGGCAGCGAATCTGCGAAATGGGTTTCGTTAGAGGCAAAAAAGTTACAGTTATTAAAAACGCACCGCTGAACGACCCTATTGAATTCAGTATTATGGGTTATAACATTTCGCTCCGGCGAACCGAAGCATCTTTGATAGAAGTGACCCATCAGGTCATTACTCCCTTGCATGATGAACCATTATTATCTGACATTTTACTGGGAAATAATCGTGAATCGGGCCAGGTAACCGAGATTAAGGTTGCTATGGTTGGCAATCCGAATTCCGGCAAAACGAGTCTTTTCAATTTTGCCTCCCGATCTCATGAACATGTGGGAAATTATACAGGCGTAACAGTGAGTTCAAAGACTGCTACATTTCGTCACAATGACGTCCTGTTTCATATAACTGATCTGCCCGGTACTTATTCAATTTCTGCGTACTCTCCTGAAGAACTTTTTGTGAGGGATTTTATTCTGGAGCATAAACCCGATGTGGTTATAAATGTGATCGATGCCGCAAATCTTGAACGGAATTTATTTCTGACTACTCAGCTGATCGACATGAATGTAAAGGTTGTCGTCGCACTTAATATGTTCGATGAACTTGTAAAACTTCACGATCGATTTGATTATGATGCTCTCGGCAAAATGCTTGGCATACCTTTCGTCCCCACCATCGGGTCAAGAGGAAAGGGTTTAAAGAAACTTTTTCAGAAAGTTATTGATGTTTATGCAGGACGGTATTCAACACAAAGGCAGATAAAAATTAATTATGGCATTGAGGTGGAAGATTCCATCGGGAAAATAGTCCGGTGTGTTAATCGCGATACAGGTATTGAATTACCTTCAGGTATAAATACAAGATTCCTGTCATTGCGCTTATTGGAAAGGGACCGTCACATAGAATCACTTATCTTGAATTCCAGGTATTATAAGGAAATAATAAAATGTGCAAGAGAAGAAGCGGCAAGGATTGAAAATCTGATGAGCGATGCAACCTCATCGGTCATTACCGATGCACGTTACGGATTTATATCCGGAGCTTTAAAGGAAACATACAGACCGGGTACGATAAATCGTAGGCAACTTTCAGACAGCATAGATCATTTGCTGACTAACAGGTATCTTGGTTTTCCCGTCTTCCTGTTCTTCATGTGGATAATGTTTTCAGCTACATTCAATCTTGGTGCTTACCCTCAGAACTGGATTGAACAGGGAGTTGCATCCCTTTCGGATATACTTAACCAAAGTATGCCTGCAGGTTCACTGAAGCAACTTTTGTCAGATGGTATCTTAGGAGGAGTGGGAGGAGTTATCGTGTTCCTGCCGAATATTCTTATCCTGTTCTTTTTCATATCGGTTATGGAAGATACTGGTTACATGGCGCGGGCAGCGTTTATTACTGACAAGCTGATGCATAAGATCGGGTTGCATGGGAAATCGTTTATTCCGCTAATAATGGGATTCGGATGTAATGTTCCGGCGATAATGGCAACAAGGACTATTGAAAACCGAAATAACAGAATGCTCACGATTCTAATAAATCCTTTTATGTCGTGCAGTGCCCGTTTGCCTGT
>DATAEX010000445.1:0-4810 GCA_036257765.1 Bacteroidales bacterium | reverse complement strand
GCAGTGCCTTGGTCTCTGAATCCCGTCCTTTCGCACCTTAAAATAGATAGAAATACGCCTGACTTTTCAAGATAAACGGGCATATTTCAGGGTACTAAAAAGGATTCGCGATGCCTTATGTCAATATATTTTCTTAAAATTGCAGTATGAACCTGGTGAATAATTTCAAATCACTTGTCGGTGAAAGAATGCTGCTAAATCAGCAGCGAAATCAATCGAGGTTGCCGTCTTTTCATACCTTAAATGAGGCCTCCAATATTGGAATTATTTACAATGCTACGGAGTATATAAGTTTTGAAATAATAAAAAACCTGGTAAAGGATTTGTCTCGCGATTCAAAAAAGATTACTGTCTTAGGTTATGTTGACAGTAAAAATCTAATTGACAATTATCTATACAGGAAAGGTTTTGATTTCTTTTCAAGAAATGATCTTAACTGGTATTTTAAACCGGTATCCGGGGTTGTTGAAGAGTTCATAAAGGAGCCTTTTGATTTGTTGATCAATTTAAGTCTTGATGATCATTTTCCCATAAGATATATTACAAGTGTTTCGTCAGCCACATTTAAGGCAGGCCGCTTTTCACCCCATGATAACTGCCTGGATCTTATGATCGACATAGAAAAAGAAAGGCAGGACATGCGGAAGATCCAGGAAGAAGTGGAAAAACAGCTTAACGGGAAGATTGGGAACAGAGAAATAGAAGCAGGAATTGAACGAAAGACTGAAACGGAGATCCTGCTTAACTTTCTTATCAATCAGCTTTTACATTATCTTTCCATATTAAAAAAATAATCCCGACATGGACCAAAAAAAATTTTCAGGCACAGGCGTAGCCATAGTAACTCCTTTTCGTAATGATGGCAGTGTTGATTTCAAATCGCTCGGAAAGTTACTGGAACATCTAATCAAAGGGGGTGTTAGCTATATCGTTGTTCTGGGCACCACAGGTGAATCGGTTACTTTATCGAAAGACGAGAAAAAAGCGGTGATTAATTTTGTTACAGATACAATTGGCGGGAAGATCCCTGTTGTCGTCGGGATAGGTGGCAATAATACTGAGGAAGTCCTTGATATGGTCAGACAAACTGACTTTTCGGCAATCGATGCGGTTTTATCGGTCTCTCCCTATTATAATAAACCATCTCAACAGGGTCTGTACCTGCACTTTAAAGCTATAGCAACCGCAAGCCCGGTACCGGTTATCTTATATAATGTACCGGGTCGTACCGGATCGAATATCTCAGCGGAAACAACCGTAAGACTGGCAAGCGACTGCAAATCGATTATTGCTACCAAGGAAGCTTCGGGCAATCTTGCACAGGTTATGCAAATCATTAGTTGCAAGCCAAAAAGCTTCCAGGTTATTTCGGGTGATGACGCGCTTTCCTTGCCAATTATTGCTTTGGGAGGGTGCGGAGTAATTTCGGTTGCCGCAAATGCCTACCCGCGGGAAATCTCTGATATGATCAACCAGGCCTTGAAGGGGGATTTTACAAAAGCATGTACTTTACATTACAAAATGCTCGATATTGTGAATGCTATGTTCGAAGAAGGCAATCCGTCAGGTATTAAGGCACTGCTTGAAATAATGAAAATTGCACCAAATAATCTGAGGCTTCCCCTGGCTCCTGTGAGTGCGAAACTTTATTCAAAAATGGAACTTCTCGCAAAGAAGTTAAAATAACACTAGGTTCTTTCCGCTACCTGCGCTCCGTGGCAATGTTTGAACTTTTTGCCGCTCCCGCAGGGACATGGGTCATTTCGTCCGACTTTCTTTTCAACTCTAACAGGCTGAACATGTTCTTCCTTTTTCTGGCCACCCTGCTGATCAGATTTGAATTCTTTCTTATTGGCTTCCATCTGACTATAATCCGTGCGACGCGGAGCCTGTGCCTTTTGAACTCCACTGGCATCCCTAATAGGAAGCTGACCACGCAGTAAAATACTGCAGATATCCTTATTGATCTTATCGATCATCGTTCTGAAGAGCTCAAATGACTCAAACTTGTAAATAAGCAGGGGATCTTTTTGCTCATAGGTGGCAGTCCTGACAGATTGTCTCAGATCGTCAAGTTCACGAAGATGTTCCTTCCAGGCTTCATCAATGGTGTTCAGTATGATTGATTTTTCAAAAGCCCGTGTAAGCTCATCGCCATTGGAATTGTAAGCTCTTTCAAGATTAGTAAGTACATGATAAACACGGAAACCGTCAGTAATAGGAACTACAATGTTTTCATACACTTTACCCTGTTTTTCAAATACATCTTTTATAACAGGGAATGCTTGTTTTGAAATATTTGCCTGTTTTCGCTGATAGGTTTCCCTGAGTGTTTTATATATCTTGCCGGTAAGGTCGGTTTCTGACAGGCTGTTATATTCCTTTTGCATTACGGGCGGCTCAATTGATAACTGCCTTAATACATTGAATTTGAATTCTTCGAATTCTACCTGACCTTGTAATTGATTGACAAGGCTTTCACATACATCGTACATCGTATTCGCCACATCAACCTGAATACGTTCACCATATAAAGCATGGCGGCGCTTTGTATATATCACCTCACGCTGAGAATTCATCACATCGTCGTATTCAAGAAGATGTTTACGAATGCCAAAGTTATTTTCCTCTACTTTTTTCTGAGCTCTTTCAATAGATTGGGTGATCAGTTTTGCCTGAATAGGTTCGCCTTCATTCCATCCCATTCTTGCCATCCATCCGGCAATACGATCGGATGCAAAAAGACGCATCAGATCATCTTCGAGTGAAACATAGAACTGCGATGATCCGGGGTCACCCTGACGACCGGCACGGCCGCGAAGCTGCCGGTCAACACGACGCGATTCATGTCTTTCAGTGCCAATTATAGCAAGACCTCCGGCTTTACGAACTTCTTCACTTAGCTTTATATCGGTTCCACGGCCTGCCATGTTAGTGGCAATTGTAACCGTACCTGATTTTCCTGCTTCGGCTACTATCTCAGCTTCACGCTGATGAAGTTTTGCATTAAGAACATTGTGCTTGATGCCCTTCATGCGAAGCATTTTACTTAATAATTCAGATATTTCTACTGATGTTGTACCTACAAGGGCGGGACGGCCCTGCTTGTTAAGTTTGACAATCTCATCTATAACGGCATTATATTTTTCCCGTTTAGTACGGTAAATTAGGTCTTCCTGATCTTGCCTGACTATGGGACGGTGAGTAGGAATAACAACCACGTCAAGTTTATATATATTCCAGAATTCTCCTGCTTCGGTTTCTGCAGTGCCGGTCATTCCGGCAAGCTTATGATACATCCTGAAATAATTCTGCAAAGTAATTGTTGCAAAAGTCTGTGTGGCTGCTTCCACCTTCACTCTTTCCTTTGCTTCAATAGCCTGATGCAGTCCTTCGGAATATCTCCTCCCCTCTAAGATACGACCTGTCTGCTCATCAACAATTTTAACCTTGTTATCCATAACCACATAATCAACATCTCTCTCAAACATGGTATATGCCTTAAGCAACTGGTTCACCGTATGGATTCGGTCTGATTTAATGGCGTAATCGGCAAGAAGTTTATCTTTCCGGGTCAGTTTTTCTTCAGGTGAAAGTGATAATTTCTCAAGTTCGGCAATTTCCGATCCGATATCAGGCATGATGAAAAAATCGGGATCCGATGCACTGCCTGTAATCAGATCCGTGCCCTTCTCAGTAAGTTCAACCGAATTGAGCTTTTCATCAATAATAAAATACAAATCGTCTGTAACTACATGCATGTTTTTGCTGTTCTCCTGCATATAGTAATTTTCCGTTTTAAGCAGCAACGCCTTATTTCCCTGCTCACTCAAGAACTTAATAAGTGGTTTGTATTTTGGAAGGCCTTTGAATGACTGTAATAGTTTGAAACCGCCATCTTCTGTTTTATCTTCAGTAATCAGCTTTTTTGATTCTGCCAGCAAGGTTGTAACCAGGTTACGCTGTGCATTGACCAGTTTTTCCACCTGTGGTTTGAATTCCTCAAACGATTGATCTTCGCCCCTGGGGATTGGCCCTGAAATGATCAGAGGTGTTCTTGCATCATCAATAAGAACAGAGTCCACCTCGTCGACTATTGCATAATGATGTTTCCTTTGAACAAGATCGTTCGGACTACTTGCCATATTGTCACGCAGGTAGTCGAAACCGAACTCATTATTGGTTCCGTATGTAATATCAGATAAATAGGCTTTTCTGCGGCTATCGGAATTCGGCTGATGCTTATCGATACAGTCCACGGTCATACCATGGAATTCATAAATCGGTCCCATCCATTCCGAGTCGCGTTTGGAAAGATAATCATTAACAGTTACTATATGAACACCGCGACCAGCTAAAGCATTAAGAAAAACAGGCAACGTAGCCACAAGGGTTTTTCCCTCGCCGGTGGCCATTTCAGAAATTTTTCCCTGGTGAAGGACGATTCCTCCTATAAGTTGTTCATCGTAATGAACCATATCCCATGTTACCGGGTTTCCGCCTGCCACCCATGTTTGCAGGTAACGTGCCTTTTCGCCATGGATCACAACGCTGTTTCGCTGTGATGCAAGCAGTTTGTCCATTTCATTGGCAGTAACTTCGATATATTCATTTTCTTTAAAACGCCGGGCGGTTTCTTTAACAATTGCAAAAGCAACAGGCAAAACCTCAGTCAAAGCCTTCTCGACATCCTCTATCATGTCCTTTTCTATCCTGTCGATCTCGCGGTAAGTATCTTCTATCAATTCCACGTCGAGTGTACCTGCATCAACCTGTCCGCGCAAAACACTGATTTCCTTATCTTTTTCAT
>DATAEX010000424.1:0-7191 GCA_036257765.1 Bacteroidales bacterium | reverse complement strand
GTGAAGATGTAATAAAAACCAAAAACGGTTTTATTTCAAACGGTGTCGATGTAATTTATAACGAAATTGAAAAAGTGGATGCACGATCCAACAGGGTCTTCCTTAATACTGGAATACGATTTTCTGATAATTGCAGCAGGTGCGCAGTTGGCCATGTCTGCCACCCCTGGCCTGCATGATAAGTTGTTCGGTAAAAACATTTTTGAATTTTACTCGCTTAAGGGAGCATTGGCTTTGAAGGAATGCTTTGAAAAGTGGGAAGGAGGCAGACTTGTAATGGCAATAACCGAAATGCCCTTCAAATGTCCGGTAGCCCCAATAGAATTTGTTTGCCTTGCTGATAGCTTTTTTAAAGAAAAAGGCATCCGTGACAAGGTGGAAATATCTCTGGTAACACCCCTTTCCGGAGCATTTACAAAGCCGGTTGCGACCAAAATGCTTACTGGTTTACTCGAAGAAAAGAATATCAATATAACAGTAGATTTTTATATTGAACGGATCGATAACGATCAGATGAAACTGATATCGTATAATGAACGGGAGGTTGGTTTTGATTTGCTTGTGATAGTGCCTATGAATAAAGGTGCCGAATTTATCGGCCACAGCGGTCTGGGAGATGATCTGAATTTCGTTCCGGTTAACAAGCATACCCTGCAGCATGAAAAATATCCGAATCTGTTTGCCTTGGGCGATGCAGCGGCCCTTCCCACCTCAAAAGCCGGATCTGTTGCACATTTCGCTGCAGATGTGCTGTTCGAAAACATAATGAATATAATTAAAAACAAACCCGACAGAGAAAGTTTTGACGGTCATGCAAATTGTTACATAGAAACCGGCGATGGTAAAGGAACTCTGATTGATTTTAATTATGAGACGGAACCTTTGCCCGGCACATTCCCCCTGCCTCTGATCGGGCCTTTCGGTTTGCTGAAAATCAGCAGGCTTAATCATTGGGGAAAGATGTTTTTCAGGATCTACTGGAATGTATTGCTGAAAGGCAGGAAAGTGCCATTTGTACATCCTGAACTTAGTATGAAGGGTAAACGACTGATTTCCAGAGAATCTTAATTTCAAATATCCAATATTATGGCAGAAAAAGTTTTACAGGCATACCGGTAAAGGTAAATGCCGAAGGTTATTTCGAAGATCCCAATCAGTGGACTAAGGAAATGGCCACTGAGATGGCAAAAGATTATAATATAGTCCTGACCGATAAACATTTCCTGGTTCTCGAAATTCTCAGGAACAGGCAATTAACAGGAGAACCGCTTACCATCCGCAAAGTGGGAACTTCCGGCATTACTAACATTAAAGAGTTTTACCAGTTATTTCTGGGGGGACCGTTGAAGGTGTCATCCAAACTGGCTGGTATCCCCAAACCCACAAGTTGTGTATAATCCTAATAAATATTAAAATGAGTACTACAAATGGTGAATATCCCTTGAGGAAAGTGTGCATTGTTTGTGCAAAAGGAGCAATCGAGGACGTATATGCCGCACTGGTGATGGCTAACGGCGCGGTGATGGAAGGAATGGAAGCAAAATTGTTTTTCACTTTTTTTGGTCTGGATGCCATAACCAAAAACAGAATGAATAATCTGCATACCTCAACCACTGGTAATCCGGCAATGCGTATGCCCGGAGGTATTCCTTTCCCTACTATTCTCGGCATGTTACCGGGTGTGGAAGCCGGTGTATCGGCTATGATGAAGAGCCAGATGGAAAAGCTGGATGTTCCACCTGTAAAGGAATTCCTTGAAATGATCGTAGCCGGAGGCGGTGAGATTTACGCCTGTAAACTAGCTGCTGATATGTTTAAGTTAACAAAGGACGATTTTACCGAGGAAGTAATCGATATCATTTCAGTGGGAAAATTCTACGAACTTGCCGCAGGACAGGGTTCTCAAATTATATTTGTCTGATCTTCAAAAACCTTAACATTTTTTAACCGGGATTGAAATCTCAGCAGGCTGAAAAAACCTAACTTTGAGATAAAACCTGCTACATGGAGCAATTCCGGAGACGTCTTCGGACACTTATTTATTTTGCAGCATTTGCTGGTTCCTGGGCTGGCGCTCAACAGAGTAACCGTATCACAGGTCATGTTGCTGATTCTGCCACCGGTGAACCTGTAGAATATGCCCAGATTCTGAATTTTAGCCTGCAAAAACAAATGTACAGCAACCAAAAAGGGCAATTTAGCCTCGAAGCCCGGCCAGGCGACACACTTGTGGTTTACGGCCTGGGTTACTATTATTATAAAATGACTGTAACTGAAAGCATGTTACAGGATGAACCGGTATCCATTCTACTGATACATGAGCCCTATAGCCTATCGGCAGCGCAAATTTTAGGCATTGGGAATTACAGCGACTTCAGGAATAAGCTGATCAATGAGGAGCCTCCTAAAACCAAAACGGAACAACTAAATGAAAGCATGGAAAGCCCGATACTTCGCGCGGCTTTGGAAGGCTTCCAGGAATACATGGTATCTCATCCCTCAATAGCAAGCATTCCTATCCGTACTCCTGAAGAAATTGAAAGGCTGAAGCTGGATAAAATAAAAAACAAGGAACGGATAAGTAATATGGTCTATCATAAATTTAATCCCCTGATCGTTAAGGAGATTACGGGTTTATCCGATGACAGTGAAATCATCGAATTTATGCTCTATTGCAATTTTTCCGAATCCTATATTCTCGAAGCAAACTCTTATGATCTGGCCGAAAGGATCGCCGCCAAATATGAACTTTTCAGGAAAAAGAAAGAGGATGAAAAACTGAAAAACGATCCATTGAATTTCATTGAAGAGTTATTGCAGCCTTTTGCGTAAATTGTCTTTTTATTACTGATATTTTAATTATGCAAAACCTTCCTTCGTTTACAGATGTCCGGCAGGCACATGTGCGTATTGCAGATTTTATTCATCGCACACCTGTTTTATCATCCTCAGGAATAAATGACATTACAGGGGCTTCGGTATTTTTCAAATGTGAAAATTTTCAGAAAGTCGGTGCTTTTAAATACCGGGGTGCAACAAATGCCGTGTTTTCATTACCTGAACACGAAGCCATTAAAGGTGTTGCTACACATTCTTCGGGAAACCATGCGGCTGCCCTTGCACTGGCTGCTGCAAAACGGGGAATTAAATGTGATGTTGTAATGCCCCGGACAGCGCCACCACCAAAAATTGAAGCAGTAAGACATTATGGTGCTAATATAACTTTCTGTGAACCTACGCTCAAAAGCCGGGAGGAGACACTGGCTTCCATAATTTCACAATCAGGGGCAATATTGATTCATCCCTATGACAATTTCAACGTAATTTGCGGGCAGGGAACGGCGGCAAAGGAATTGATGGAGGAAGTCGGGGATTTGGATGTAATGCTTGCTCCCGTTGGCGGAGGAGGCCTGTTGTCAGGCACATCGCTGTCGGCTAAATCGGTTAATCCTGCGATTACTGTGTACGGTTGTGAACCTGCCAATGCCGATGATGCTTACAGGTCGTTTAATTCAGGCACAATTCATCCGTCGGTCAACCCAAAAACCATTGCAGACGGGTTATTAACATCATTGAGTGTTTTGACGTTCACTATGATCAGAAAATACGTTGATGCTATTTATACTGTTTCGGAAGAGGCAATTATCGAAGCCATGGAACTGGTCTGGAAACGAATGAAAATAATTATTGAACCGTCTTCAGCCGTTCCGCTTGCAGTAGTGCTTCAGAATAAAGATACATTCAGGGGCAAAAAAGTGGGCATCATTCTTTCGGGTGGGAATGTTGATCTGACAAATTTACCTTTCCGTTTAGCGTAAAACTGGCCATTACAGGATAATGGTCCGACCAGTCGACTTTATCTGTATGATAGTATAAAGAAGTAAAGCCGGAACTGTATAAAACATAGTCAATTCTTACATACGGGAAATTACCACGGAATGTGGTTCCGACACCGGATCCTGATTCAATAAACGCATCCTTCATGCCTTTAGAAAGCGTGCGGTAAGCATATGAAACCGGTGTATCGTTAAAATCGCCGCAAATAATTACAGGATGCGGAGAACTATTTATTTCTTCTGAAAGTATGTCAACCTGGTTAGCCCGGAGAATGAATGCCTGCCTCATCCGAAAGGAAATATCCTTTAATTCATCAAGTTGCTTGTCACTGTAATTGAAGATCAGGCTGTCGAGCAGATCATTATAATCTTTCCGGAGTCTTATGGATTGCAGATGACAATTAATAATCCGAACGGTATCGTTATTAATGATTATATCGGAACTGATGCTGCCGTTCAGTGATTCCTTGAAATCAATCATTTTTTTATTAACTATTGGATACTTACTGAATGTAGCCATTCCAAAGTTAATTCTGCCCGGAACCTGATCGGTGTAATAAACATGGGAATAAGCAAGTCGCTTCATGTTCTTCTTCAGATTATCCAGATCATGGTGTGTACGCGGAAGAGTTATGAACTCCTGAAAACAAACAACGTCAGGATTTATCTCATGGATATAATCAACAATCCTTTGCCATGCCATAGTATCCTTTGTCCACTGGTAATAATTGAATAACCTTACGTTGTAAGTCAGTAACCGGATTGTCGTTTGATTTTCCCGATCAGGGGGCTTTTTAAAATCAACCTGGAAACTGGATTTTAACGCGTTCCAACCAACAAGCAAACAAATAAGGGAAATAAGGAAGTACCATTTTTTGAAGACTATCCACCAAATTACAAAGAAAATGTTCAGAAACAGAAGGAAGGGATATGCCAGGGATATAAATGCAAGAAGCCAGGCAGCAGCCGGGCTCACATATGACGAAAAATAGCTGATTACCAGCATTCCCGCAATAAGTAAATTTATTAAAAGCAGTATTTTTCTGATAAAAGCTCTCAACTTTTATTGCTCATCTTGAAAAGGGTTTCTTTTTCATTCTTAGTAAGGCTTTCATATCCGCCTTTTGCAATTTTATCAAGGATCCTGTCTATTTCCTTTTGTTCTGAAATTTTACGGCGGTTATATTCCTCGTCACTGACACGTTTTGTAGTCTTTCTGTATGCTACATTCAGCCTTGGTCTGGGCTTGAATAGAGTTGTAATTTTATCTATAATCCGAGATATCCATAAGCCCGAATCTTTTCCTTTTCGCAATCTGCTGGTGAACCAAAAACCGTATACAGCCCCGCCAAGGTGAGCAATATTTCCGCCTGCATTGTCCGATGCGATCATCAGGACATCAATGATAACGAAGCCAATTGCAATATATTTTAATCGTACAGGTCCAAGGAAGAAAAGATAAATAGTATAATTAGGTACATATACGGCAATAGAAACGACAATCGCCATAATGGCCGCCGAAGCTCCCAGCATAGCCCCGCCAAGATAATCGCGAAGCCCTGGAAAACTATTTACAAAAACCACGTAAAGAGCAGCTCCTGCAAGTCCCCCAAGTATATACGTGCTCAGAAGTTGTTTGGCAGTCAGGTACTGCAGGAAAATCCTGCCGAACCAATACAACATCAACATATTCATAAGGATATGCCAAAGGTTGAAGTGAGCGAACATATATGTAATAATCGTCCAGGGCTTGAACAGTATTTCGCGTGGCAGACTTGGAATCATCAGATATTTAAGAACAGATTCACTGAATGCCATCCGCAATCCCTCCAGGGTAACACCCGGCGTGAAGAGGCGGATAATTACAAACCATATCCCAAGAACTACAAAAATTGCGACATTAATAAAGATTAGCCGGTAGAGCACATTCCCTTTACGCAGTGAGTTTTTTATTTCTTCCACCAGGTTCATAGAAATGCGGATTTAGCGAGATAACAAAGGTATCAATAAATTCGGAATTGGTTTCTCTTCCACCATTTGACCAGCAGGAAGCCGAACAAGGCTCCTCCAAGGTGAGCGAAATGGGCTACATTGTCCCATTCAAAGCTCGCTACTCCAAAGAAAAGCTCCAGCAAGGCATAAAAGGGAACAAAGTATTTTGCTTTAATGGGGATAGGAAGGAATATCAGCATCAGTTCCACATCAGGAAATATCATGGCAAATGCTATCAGGAGCCCGAAGACAGCCCCTGAAGCTCCTACAGTGGGTATTTGTTGATTAGTCATCACTATAGTCTTAACAATTTCCTTTGCCTGAGGAATGAAAGAGGCATCATCGGGTTTGTAGAACCATTCCTGCAGGTAATTTTGAGCTGTTGAACTTATCGTACCCACAGAATATTTATCGACGATAGTGCTGAAAGTTGCATAATCGGGCGAAACAAAGAACGAATTTGCGAGTTCCAGTAATTTACTCATCTGGAAATAATTCACCCCAAGGTGTATAGCAGCTGCTCCAAGGCCGGTGAACGTATAAAAAATCAACATTTTTTTGCTGCCCCAGATCTGCTCAAGGACCCTTCCAAACATGAAAACTCCGAACATGTTAAAGAATATATGAGCAAAATTGGCATGCATAAACATATGTGTTACCACCTGATGTGGTTCAAAAAGAGGCGATTTCAGGCTGAAAAGTGCCAGATGCCTGTACATGAAGTTCTCAAGGTTAAGTGGCAGAATGGTTGCCAGGAAAAGAACTACGTTGATGATGATGATATTCTTGATAACCGGCGGGAAGGTGCTGCGATCGGAGTCGAAGAAACTCATAAAAATCGGATTTACTTATTTGACAAAGATAGGATGTTTTGACAAATGCAATTCCCGGTTTTTATTTTAGCGGTCATATCATATCTTTACTTTATAAATCAAAATGTGTGAAAAATCAGCAGGTATCCTCTTTATTAGATTTATTTGAAAACCTCAGGGTTCTTATTATAGGTGATGTAATGCTCGATTCCTATGTATGGGGAAAAGTAAACCGTATTTCGCCCGAGGCGCCTGTTCCGGTTGTAACTCAAATAAGCACTGAAAACAGGCTCGGAGGTGCGGCCAACGTGGCTTTGAATATTAAATCGCTTGGTGGAGTGCCGGTTATGTGCTCTGTTATAGGTAACGATGAAAACAGCAGGCAATTCAGAAAACTGGTCAAAATTCTTGACATGCCCGAAGACGGGCTTATAGGATCAGAACGCCGGCTCACGACCAACAAGATCAGAATTATTGCAGGAAATCAGCAGTTATTGAGGGTTGATAGTGAAATGGATCATTACATTGAAGACCAGCTCGAAAACGCTTTA
>DATAEX010000423.1:0-3922 GCA_036257765.1 Bacteroidales bacterium | reverse complement strand
CTGAAGATGTTGAAAAGGAATCATTCGATGAAGTACAGCAAAAGACCGACGCATTTATCAACAAGGTAGATGTGATTGTTGCTGCGAAGGAGAAGGATATAATGACTGTATGATTGTAAGAGGATAAAGACGGTTCCTAGTTATGAATTAGCGTTCCCACACCCTCTCCCTCCATTACCTTTCTCAGATTCCCCACTCTGTTCATATCAAAAACAATTATGGGAATGTTGTTTTCACGGCACATTGTGAAAGCCGTCAGATCCATTATTTTAAGGCCTTTTTCATAAGCGTCTTCAAACGTGACTTTCTCGTATTTGACAGCATTCGGATCCTTTTCAGGATCTGCTGTATAAACACCATCAACCCGGGTACCTTTTAAAATCACATCGGCACCGGTTTCAATTCCACGTAATGCCGCTGCAGTATCTGTTGTAAAGAAGGGATTGCCTGTCCCGAAGGTAAATACAATGGCGTATCCCAATGAAAAAAGGGCCTCCGATAAAGTCCTGGAATATCGTTCAGCTACAGGCAGCATTTCAATGGCAGTAAGCACCCTGGCTTTACCTCCTGTTTGGTTGATAAAGGTTTGCAATGCTAATCCGTTTATTACTGTTGCCAGCATACCCATATAATCACCTGTAACCCGATCAAATCCGCTTCGTGTACCTGAAATACCTCTGAAAATATTACCCCCGCCAATAACAATTCCAACCTGTGCACCAATATCCTGAACTTCTTTTATTTGTTGTGCATAGGATTCGAGTATAGATTCATCAAGAGATTTTTTATCTCCCATCAATGCTTCACCGCTAAGCTTCAGGAGAACTCGTTTGTATTTTAAAGGCATAATAAATTTTGATTGGATAAGTAAATATAGGGAATATGTTTTCCGGATGCAGCAAAAAAAATCGGGATGAAGAAATTTTCATCCCGATTTTTATCTTTTTTCGAATACTACTGATTTAAAGTATACCTCAGAAATCCCGTTACGTTCAGCTCTTTGTCAGCTTCCTGCAGATACTGGCGTACCGTTTTGGTGCTGTCTTTTGTGAAATCCTGATTCAAAAGTGTGCTTTCCTTGAAGAACTTATTCACCTTGCCTTCTGCGATCTTATCCAGCATATTTTCGGGCTTGCCTTCGTTGCGTGCCTGTTCTCTTCCGATCTCCTTTTCCTTTTCGATCATGGCGGCGGAAACATCTCCTTTATCCACTGCAACAGGATTCATGGCAGCCACCTGCATGGCAACGTCACGTCCCACTTTCAAATCTGTCGCTTTGCTTAATCCAACAAGGGTTGCAAGTCTGTTACCCGGGTGAATATAGGGGACAACCATTGGTGCCTCTATTTTTGCATAATAGGAAAGTTCCAGTTTTTCACCGATAATTCCAACCTGTTCGGTTACCCTGTCACCGATCGAACGTCCGTCGACCTTTATTTGCTTTAGTGAATCCAGATCGGCAGGTTTATTTTCAACAGCCGCGTTGAGAATACCCTGGGCAAAATTTATAAAATTATCATTCTTTGCTACAAAATCCGTCTCGCAATTCAAAACGATAATAGCTCCAAGAGTAGCATTTGTGGTGGTCTTTGCAAGGACTACGCCTTCGCCTGCTTCACGATCTGCTCTTTTGCTGGCAACCAGCTGACCGCGTTTGCGAATAATCTCTACAGCTTTTTCAAAATCACCTTTTGATTCCTCCAATGCATTCTTGCAATCCATCATACCTGCACCGGTCATTTTTCTCAGCTTGCTTACATCTGCTGCTGTAATAGCCATAATATTGATATTATTTGGTGATTAAACTTCTTCTTCTTCGACGTCCTCTTCTTCTTCTTCGATTTCAACAGCTACACCTTTCTTGGCAGGAGCTTTAAGACTGACCGACTTGCGGGCCGGCCTTTTTTCGTGATCTTCATCGAATTCCTCATCGCCCTCTTCAATGTCTTCTGCCTTTTCACCTTTACGCTTAACCTGATCGCCTTCTTTTTCACGTTCCATCTTGCGCTCTTCGAGGCCTTCTTTGATAGCCCCGCAAATTACGTCGAGAATAAGGGAAATTGATTTAGAAGCATCGTCATTGGCAGGAATAGGAAAATCTACCAGATTAGGATCGGAATTTGTATCCACCATTGCAAAAATGGGGATATTCAGTCTCCTTGCCTCGTGAACGGCAATGTGCTCCTTGCTGATATCAACAATGAACATCGCAGCAGGAAGCCTTGTAAGATCAGCTATGCTGCCAAGATTCTTTTCGAGCTTGGCGCGCTGTCTGGAAACCTGCAATTTTTCACGTTTTGATAAATTATCGAATGTACCGTCAGTTGCCATTCTGTCAATCGATGACATCTTTTTAACGGCTTTCCTTATCGTGGGAAAATTGGTGAGCATCCCTCCAGGCCATCTTTCTGTAACATACGGCATATTAACGCCCTTTACCATGTCGGAAACGATGTCTTTTGCCTGCTTTTTGGTCGCAACAAACAGAATCTTGCGTCCTGACTTGGCAATATTCTTAAGAGCTGCGGAAGCCTCTTCGAGTTTGACCTGTGTTTTCTGTAAATCGATGATGTGAATCCCTTCTTTTTCCATAAAAATATACGGAGCCATTGCGGGATTCCATTTTCTTCTCAGGTGACCAAAATGTACACCTGCATCTAATAATTGCTGAACTGTTGTTTTTGGCATGTTAAATTTGTTTACGTTCTATAAAAATCAATTGATGAGTAGCCAGTTCTTTCGAAATGAGTCTCACCAATTTAGATTCTAAACAAGATAATAAGTATTAACGCTTGCTGAACTGGAATCGTCTTCTGGCACCAGGCTGACCGGGCTTTTTACGTTCAACCTCACGGGGGTCCCTGGTAAGCATTTTATTGCTCTTTAATGTGTCTTTACTATCAGGCTTAACTTTTATAAGTGCCCTGGCAATTGCCAGTCTTAAAGCTTCGGCCTGACCTTTTATTCCACCACCCTGGAGATTTACGGTGATGTCAAATTTATCAGCTGCTTCAGCAAGATTCAGAGGCTGCAAAACAATATATTGAAGCTGTTCAAGCGGGAAATAACTGGCTAGTTCGCGATCATTAACTATAATTTTACCCTTGCCTTCTTTCACATAAATACGGGCAACTGCACTTTTTCTGCGTCCAATGGCATTAACTACTTCCATACTTGTTATTTGTAATTAAATTTTAGTTCTTTAGGCTGTTGAGCGGTATGAGGATGCTCAGTTCCGGGATAAACATAAAGATTACCGAAAATGGCATTGCCTAACCTGTTGCGCGGCAACATTTTCTTTACAGCGGTTTCTATGATTTTTGCAGGATTGGTAAGAGCAACCTGAGCAGGAGAAGTTATTCTCTGTCCACCCGGATAACCTGTATGTTTTACGTATTCCTTTTCATTCCACTTTTTGCCTGTTAATCGCACTTTTTCAGCGTTGATGACAATTACATTGTCACCACAATCGACGTGAGGAGTAAAACTGGTTTTGTGTTTTCCCCTTAAAATACTGGCAATCTGAGAACTAAGTCTTCCCAATACCTGATTTGTGGCATCCACTACAAACCATTCTTTCTGAACAGTAGCATTATTAGCTGATACCGTTTTGTAACTCAGTGTATTCACTTCAAATTGATGTTATATTGATTCACTGCTTAATTTACAATTCACCCTTAAAATCGGGAGTGCAAAAATACAATTTATTTTAATTTTACAAGATGTTTTGCCAATTTTATTTTCTTTTGCCTGAGCAACCTTCCATTCATTATGCAGCTTAATAACCGTCAAAAAATTCATCGTCAAATATATCTTTTTGGATTGGCATTGCTTATCACCTGTATTCCATTATCCATATATCTTCTGAGTATTGCGCAATTTTTGCTTGTACTGAATTGGTTGGCAGAAGGCAATTTCAGGG
>DATAEX010000420.1:0-1786 GCA_036257765.1 Bacteroidales bacterium | reverse complement strand
AAGGAATAAGGCTCTTCGTGCATCTCTTAACATGTCAGCCGGAGCTATTGAAGAAGTTTTTACGTCCCTGGACGATAAAACCCGAAATGCACAGCTGTCGCTTATTAGCAGGCTAAAATTCCTGTACATCATCTCGATCGTGCTTATTTTGGGCATGGCCATTTACTTTAGCTACAAAGCCTCGAAGCATGTTGTTTCGCATCTGGAAGCTCTTACCAATTATATTTCATCCCTTGCCAAAAACGAAAGGAGCAATTATTCCATTGACCTCCAAAATTCTACGAACGAAATCAGGCAGATTTATCGCGAATTCCGAAATCTTCTTTCGCAGCTGAAAATATGGGAAAAGCAAAGGAATAGCGCAATGCAGCATGCCGATGATAATCAGCAACGCTACAGGGAACTCGCTGACATGTTGCCCCAGAGTGTATTTGAGACTGATTCTTATGGGAATTATACCTACGTAAACAAAGCATGGTACCAGGCATTTGGATACTCAGTTCAGGAATTGAATGAGGGTCTCAACCTGATTGAAACACTTACATCTGAATCGCATACAGAAGATATTCTGGGTATTAAAAAAATTGAAAACTGCACTTTCATGGCTGTTCGTAAAAATGGTACAAGGTTTCCGGCTTCGGTTTATACGGACAATATCATGAACAACGGAAAAATAAACGGACGCAGGGGTATTATTATCGATATCACAGAAAGAGCCAATTACATAAAGACTTTACAACAGGAAACTTCAAAGGCGAAAACATCCGACGAACTGAAATCTTCATTTCTGGCAAACATGTCGCACGAGATAAGGACTCCCATGAATTCTATCATCGGATTTTCCAATCTGCTGGCGTCAGAACAAGTGCCGGAAACTCAGAAAAAGGATTTCACGCAATATATTCAAACAAGCAGCGAGATTTTGCTTAACCTGGTGGATGATATCATCGACATAGCTAAAATTGAAGCAGGAGAGCTTAAAATTGTAAAAAAGGACTGTGATTTAGGAGCTCTTGGAACAGAACTTTTGAGTACATCGTTCGAAACCAGGAAAAAATTTAATAAGCAGCATATTCAATTGCGATATGTTAAAGATCCGGGGAATCCGGAAATTGTTCTTAAAACGGATCCGTTCAGATTGAGGCAAATTCTCGTCAACCTGATCAACAATGCTCTTAAATTCACGGAAAAAGGTTCTGTCGAATTTGGCTATACTGTTAACGACGAAACCGTGATTGAATTTTATGTTAAGGATACCGGGCCTGGCTTATCACGTGAAGATCTGGACCTTATTTTTGAGAGATTTAAGCGCACCAAAAGATCCGATGAAAAGAATATTGCAGGTACCGGTCTTGGTCTTGCGATTTCCAAAAATCTCGTTCAGCTTCTGGGAGGTGAAATGTGGGTTGATTCTTCATCCGGTGTAGGTACAACGTTTATGTTTACTATACCATATCTGAGAACCACTGTATTGCCGTCAGTATCAGATGGTCTGTATCAGGCAGCAGAAGCCTATAACTGGAAAGGGAAAAAGATACTGATTGTTGAAGACGATATTAATAGTTTCAAGTTTATTAATGAACTAATCAGAAGTTCCGGAATTGAAGTAGTTTATGCTTCAAATGGTAAAGAGGCAGTTGAAATGTTTGAAGCGGATTCTGCAATCGACATTGTTTTAATGGATATACAGCTGCCTATAATGGATGGTCTGGAGGCAACCGGGATGATCAAGGAAATAAGAATGGATATTCCGGTGATTGCTCAGACTGCATATGCTATGGCAGGT
>DATAEX010000418.1:0-3668 GCA_036257765.1 Bacteroidales bacterium | reverse complement strand
GTGAATATGTTAAAATTCCTGAAAACACGGCTATACTGGGGGCACTTAAGCTCACCGGCAAAACGGCAGGAGGATTATCAATCGGTATTCTTGAAAGTCTGACTTCTACCGAATATGCGCGTATCAGCTCTCCCGAAGATGATTATAAAAGGATTTCAGAACCAATGACCAATTACTTTGCAGGTCGAATACAGAAAGATATTAACAACAGCAATACAATTATCGGAGGCATGATTACTTCCACTTACCGAAATCTTGACAAAGACTATCTGTACTTCATGGGCCGATCGGCCATAACAGGTGGTATTGATTTCAAGCATTTTATTATGAACCGGACCTTTTCAATCGATTTCAAAGCGATGGGAAGCCAGATCAACGGCGATCACGAAGCAATTACAATGCTTCAGCGTGAATCGTCGAGATATTATCAGCGACCCGATGCCCCGCATCTTAATATCGACACTACCTCGAGCTTCATAAGGGGAACAGGCGGAAGCCTTGAGGTAATCAAGGGTGCAAATGGAAACTGGAGATATGGTGCTGGCGTTCATTGGATATCGCCGGGCCTTGAGCTAAATGATATGGGGTTTCAGAGTATGGCAGATATGATTATGGAAGGACAAATGGTGGGTTATGTGGAAAACACACCCAAATGGATCTTCAGGCAATTTGAATTTAATATTTCGCAATTGAATTTGTGGAATTTCGGAGGAGAATACCTTGGTTCTGAATTTGAATTTGAATCAGAACTTAGCTTTAAAAACAGGTGGTCATTCCATGCGAATATAGATCGCGAAGGAAAAGAACTCGATGGCCGTCTGCTTAGAGGCGGACCGGGAGTTTATACTTTCGGAACCACAGGCCAGGACTATTTCCTGTCGACCGATCAGGCTAAAAAACTTCAATTTGGTGTAGGTTATGAATATGAGTTTTCCGACGATAAAGTTTCGAATCAACATGAATTCCATGCCGAGTTAAACTGGAAAGTCACTAATTCCCTTCTTGTGAGTCCTCAGTTTGGTTTCAACCGGATCCTGGATAATTACCAGTATATTTCAAACGACGATCTTGAAAACCAGGGAAAATATCTGTTAGGTCGTCTTAACCGCAAAACTTATGAATTTACACTGAGGGCCAGCTATGCGGTTTCACCGGAGCTCACTATACAATATTATGGCAGTCCTTACCTTACCATGGGCACCTATACCGATTTTAAATCGCTTGCCAATCATGAAACCGGAAAGCCGGGTGAAGTTTTTCGTTCTTATGATCCGACTGAAATTATTTATAATTCTGTTGACAGGATTTATACTATTGATCCTCTGTCTGTGTCCTTCGATAATCCCGATTTCAATTTCAGGGAATTTCGGTCAAACCTGGTTGCCCGGTGGGAATATCGTCCCGGCTCTGTGTTTTACCTGGTATGGACTCACAGCCGAGGGTCTTCGGAAGCAATAACTAATCATTCTCTTGATTACAATATCGACAAGCTCTTCGATGAGCATGCAAGTAATGTATTTCTTTTAAAATTCAATTATTGGTTCTCTCTCTAGTCATGCCATTCCTATACTCATGAGAAGGCCTTTATATCTGGCTTTTGACTACTCACCATTAGCATTATCCTAAGAACAAAGGGAAACGTGATGCCAATCATTTCTATTTAACATAATTGGTATACCCCGCCGGGGTGGTAGTCGTCATCAAATGCCTATAACCGGTTGATATTCACTTGGAATAAATCAGTTAGTAAAACCTTTGCTCCAAATTAGAATCTAAAGTCTAATATCCAACGCCCATTTAGGGGCAATTGCGTTCCTGATATTATGTCAACGAACCATAATGGGTCATAGTTCTACAGAAACTTTTAGTTTATTTCTTTTCTCATAATCATCGATTGCGAGTTGTATAAGGCGATCGACTAACTCAGTGTATGGAATTCCGCTGATTTCCCAGAGCTTGGGATACATGCTGATCTTTGTGAAACCAGGAATTGTATTGATTTCGTTTACTATAATCTTATCATCGGGAGTAAGAAACACGTCAACTCTTGCTAAGCCGAAGCATTCGAGTGTTTTGAATGTTGCTATAGCGACCTCCTGTACCTGCTTAACAATCTGCGGTGGTAATTTAGCAGGTATTTCGAGTCCTGCGCCATGTTCATCAATGTATTTTGCCTCGTATGAATAAAAATCGGAGTGCGGCACGACTTCACCGGGGACGGAAGCCTTTGGATCTTCATTTCCAAGAACGGCACATTCAATTTCCCTGCCCTTGATCTCTTCCTCAATTACAACTTTCAGGTCGTAGCTAAACGCTAGATCGAGGGCTTTCTTATATTCATCTTCATTCCTTACCTTGGAGATTCCAACTGAAGAGCCCAGATTGGCCGGCTTAACAAACAGAATTTTGCTTAATTGCCCCGACAGATCTTTATAAGAATATTTATCTCTTGTTTTTGGAGTCAATGTAACAAACTTTCCTATTGGTAATCCTGCGTCTCTTAGCAATCTTTTCATCACGTCCTTATCCATTCCCACAGAACTGCCAAGTATGCCTGCACCTACACAGGGAAGATTTGCAAGTTTTGCAAGCCCCTGAATAGTTCCGTCCTCACCATAGGGGCCATGAAGAACGGGGAAAATAACATCCACTTTGCCTACGGATGAATTACCGGTCAGGCTGATTATCTGACTACCTGAACCATTTGGAGTGAGGGCAATTTCATTCTTACCCTGAGACAATCTTATTAACTTAGGGTTGGCAGCATCGAGTACCTGGATTGAATTTTCATTCAGATACCAACGGCCTTCTTTGTCTATTCCAATAAGGACCGGTTCATATTTATTTTTATCCAGCGATTCAATAACGTTTCGTGCTGATTGAAGTGAGACTTCATGCTCAGCCGAACGGCCACCAAAAACAACCGCAACTCTTAGCTTTCTCATTAATTCAATTTTTGCTAATGTAATAGGAAAATGAACAGATTTATTTTTTTAAAGCTGAAAATTTTTTACATGACCCTGCCTGACTGCACGACTGCATAACTCTGCCTGACTGCCTGACTGCACGACTGCACGACTGCAAGACTGCAAGACTGCAAGACTGCCTGACTGCAAGACTATACCCGTACGTCGTTAAAAAGGAACGATATATCTATTATCCTCATAGTTACTCAACCATTTTGTCACTATAAAGTATATTTACATGTTTATTATAATATCATGAAAATAAGTAAGACTGTTCGCAGCATTTTTATACATATAGCAGGCTGGATATTCCTTTATTTACTGCCACCGTTGATTTTGCAGACTGAAGTCAAACTCCCTCAGAATTTCGGTGATTTTATGTACTGGGGTATAATCATAGCCTGTTTTTATATCAATTACCTTTGGCTTATTCCCAAATTCCTGAGTAAAAGAAAGTTTGCCATTTATTTTCTTTTTATTACCATGATGCTGGTTTTTAATTACGGCGCAAATGAGGTCTACGCAAGAAAAGTATATCGTCCTGAATCGGTAAGAAGGGCGGCATCTCTTGAACAGCGCTTTCGGGATAACGATCAGCCGCGCCGCCGCAGGCCAAGGTTCAGGGGTTATAATGCTGTGCTTTTTTGCTTCGCTGTAATGGGACTTGGTACCAGCATCAGGGTAACCGAAAATTGGTACGAG
>DATAEX010000417.1:0-2594 GCA_036257765.1 Bacteroidales bacterium | reverse complement strand
TCATAGGCAATTGTGTTACAAATTTAGCACAAAAAATGTTCCACAGGATGAAATACGAAAAAAACCTTCTCTTCGTTTCACAATAATTGAACTCTAAAGCATACCGAGCTCAAAAAGAGCTTCTTCCGACATCATCGACTGATTCCAGGGCGGATCAAATACCAGATTGATTTCAACGTCGGATACACCGGGCAGTGCACTAACTTTTTCCTTGATTTCATTCGGAAGTATATCAGCAACCGGGCAATTTGGTGCGGTCAGCGTCATGGTTATGACCACTTTCTTGTTTTCGTCGGTATCGATATCATAGATCAATCCAAGGTCATAAATATTCACGGGTATTTCCGGATCATATACGTTCCTGAGAATATTGACAATCTCAGTTTCGAGTGATAATATGTTATCTTTTTCTTCAGTTTCCATTATACTTGGTTTGATAAGCGAGGGCGTACAACCTCATCTGTTTGACCATGGACAGAAGGCCGTTCGATCTGGTTGGTGAAAGATTCTGCCGGAGACCGATCTTATCAATAAAATACAAATCGGCATCCATGATCTCCTTTGGCGTCCTGTCTGATAATACCCTTATAAGAAGGGCAACTATGCCTTTAGTAATTATGGCATCGCTGTCGGCTGTAAAAATTACATGGCCATCGTTATATTCCGCATTCAGCCAAACTTTCGACTGGCAACCTGAAATCAGGTTTTCCTTTATTTTCTGTTTATCATTGATAACCGGCAAATCCTTACTGAGCTCAATGAGATAATTATACTTATCCATCCAGTCGTCGTAAATCCCGAATTCGGCAACTATTTCTTCCTGAATGTCTGATAAATTTTTCACAATAATAATATTAAACAGCCCATGAATATAATGGTTGGCGAAATTACAATTTTTAACCAAACATCACCCTGACCTTTTTTATAGCTTCGATTAGTGTATCAATTTCTGACTGTAAATTATACAGAGCCAGTGATGCCCTAATCGAACCCGGTATCCCATAGTGCTGCATTACCGGTTGGGCACAATGAGTTCCGGTGCGAACCGCTATACCCATCTTATCAAGAACCATGCCGGCGTCATAAGGATGAACACCCTGAATAGAAAACGATAAAATTGAACTTTTTTGTGGTGCGTTGCCATATAGCGTGATATATCCCAAATCCTTCAGTTTGCCGGTGCCATATTCAAGTAAATTCTTCTCATATGCTGAAATGTTTTCTATGCCCAGAGAATTCACATATTTAAGTGCTTCGGCAAGTCCTATGGCGCCTATATAGTTGGGAGTCCCGGCTTCAAATTTAAAGGGCAAAGTATTCCATGTTGTTTTTTCAAAAGTCACTATATCAACCATCTCCCCTCCAAAATAAAAGGGCGGCATTTCTTCAAGCCACTTTTCCTTTGCATATAATACACCGATTCCGGTAGGTCCATATACTTTATGACCACTGAAAGCATAAAAATCACAGTCGAGTTTCCCTACATCGACTTTTTTATGCTGAATTGCCTGGGCACCGTCGATAAGCACAGGCACTCCCCGTTGATGCATTTGATTAATAATATCTTCGATGGGATTTACTGTTCCGAGGGCATTTGATACATGCGTCATGGCCAGCAGCTTTGTTTTTTCGGTAACCAGATTATTCAAAGCGCCGGTATCGAGAACACCGTCGTCAGAAAAGGGAATTACTTTCAGCCGTGCATTCTTTCGTTCACAGAGCATTTGCCATGGAACAATATTAGCGTGATGTTCCATTTCGGTAATGATTATCTCATCGCCGGCTGATATATATCTTTCTCCGAAAGAAAACGCGACACCATTTATTGCTGCAGTAGTACCGCCTGTAAAAATAATCTCATGCGGGTGAGCTGCATGGATAAACTGCTGAACTGTTTTTCGTGCATTTTCAAAATCTTCTGTGGCCTGTTCTGCAAGGTAATGCACACCGCGGTGGATGCTGCTGTTTTTAAATGAATGATAGCTGTTAACACAATCAATTACCTGTCTGGGTTTTTGCGTGGTAGCACCGTTATCGAGATAGATCAGCGGTTTGTTATAAATCGTACGGTTTAGAAGAGGAAAATCGTTACGTATTTGTTCGGTATTGAAAGTCATTTGTAAAAATTTATCTAGCCGCAATGCACTATGCATTCGTTACATCCCGATAACTCGCCACGGAGCCTTTTGTCTACCAGGTCGATGATCCTTTCTTTAAGGATAGGGACTGAAATCCGGCTTACTATTTCATTGGCAAACGCATACATGAGCAGGTGTCGGGCTTCATCCTCGCTGATTCCCCTCGAACGTATATAAAATAGTGCTTCACTGTCAAGTTGTCCAACTGTAGCGCCATGGCTGCACTTTACGTCATCGGCATATATTTCAAGGTGAGGTTTGGTATTCATCCGGGCCGTTGATGAAAGAAGAATATTATTATTCTTCTGGTAAGCCTGAATTTTCTGGGCATCCTGCCTTACAAGGATTTTTCCGTTGAACGAACCTGTTGCCTCATCATCGAGAATTCCTTTGAAAAGCTGATTTGAGGTGCAATTCGGACTGGCATGATCCATAAGAATATAATTGGCCACATGC
>DATAEX010000415.1:0-8376 GCA_036257765.1 Bacteroidales bacterium | reverse complement strand
GGAACCGGCCGGTGAGGCATGGCCAAATCCCCCATGGTCCACTTTGTTTCTGCGACGCCTTGTAAGTAATCCGGGCTTCAGAAACAATATGATTAATCAGTTCTGCGACAGGCTGAACCAGGATTTCCTTTCCTCCAGGGTAAATGCAGATCTGGATTCGATGAAAGCACTGTACATAAAAGAGATCGTATATAATTTCAACCGGTGGGACAGCAGCTATGATGACTGGCTTTGTAAGTACGACGGGTGGCTTTCCAGGATAGAAAGCCGGAAGGTATTCGGACAATACAGGCCCTCCTATTGCCGGCAGCATTTGCAATCGGAATTCCAGCTTGGTGCACAGCAAAGCATTACCATTACTATCTCGGATAATAATGCCGGGACGGTTAAACTGAACAGTATATCCATTAAGTCGTTTCCGTTTAGCGGAATATATTTCAAAAATATTCCCATAAAAATGACGGCAATTCCAAAACCCGGGTACAAGTTTACCGGATGGACAGGTAACGTAAATTCCGCTGAGCCTGAAATCACATACAACATGGCGGCAGGCGGCACATTCAGGGCAAATTTCACCGAGGCTTCCGCTGAAGATTTTTCTGTTATAATTAATGAAATCAACTACTGCTCTTCGGATAATTATGATACCAAAGATTGGGTGGAATTATATAATAACGGACTTACCACTGTTGATCTGACAGGATGGAGACTTACCGATATTAATATAGATTCGGGTTACGTGTTCCCTGCAGGAACAACATTGATCCCCGGTGGTTATCTTGTAATTTGCCGTAATCTTGAGGATTTCAGGGGACATAATCCCAATGTGAGGAATTCAATCGGAGAAATGGAGTTTAAATTAAGCGCAGAAGGAGAAATTGTAAGGCTTTTCGATAATCAGTACAATCTGATCGATGCAGTAAATTACGGTCCCATATCACCCTGGCCGGCTGATGCCAATGGGACTGGCAAAACACTGGAACTTAAGAACCCGACTTTGAATAATTCACTTCCCGAAAGCTGGCATACAATGGTCAGGGGCGGCACACCTGGAGCGCTTAATTCCGCGGATACTGTTACTGTGGATACCACAACCACACAAATTCCTTCATTAGCGTTCGAAAGCAGACTGGAGTGTTTTCCGAACCCTTTCAGCGATTTTACTACAGTCCGCTTCAATGTTGTGCAACAGGGAAATTACAGGCTTGAAGTGCTCGATATGCAGGGAAGGCTTGTGAAAGTTTTGCATGAAGGCGTTCTGAACCCCGATTCCTACTGGATCGATTGGAACGGCGAGGGCAGCAACAGAGAAGTATTTACGGTAAGGCTGAGCGGGAGGAATGGAATTGCGATGATCAAAGTGGTGAAGCTCTAGTCATGCTTCAACTCCGCTCAGCATGACTGGGGTTACAACACCATCTTATACCCTATGCCATGCACAGTTAAAATAATCTTCGGATTGTTCGGATCAGATTCTACCTTTTGCCGTAGCTTCAGAATAAAATTATCTACTGTCCGGGTAGTAATATCGTAATCGATGCTCCATACATTGCTCATCAGATCGTCCCTGTCGACAGTCTTTCCTTCGTTTTTATACAGGTAATGAAGAATTTCATATTCCTTATGCGACATTTTTATTTCATGATCGCCATCTACAGCCACATAATTCTTAAAATTCACCTGAATATTACCGATTTTTACCAGCTCCTTTCCGTTGCCATCTTCAGCTGCCGGTGCCCGCCGCATGATTGCCTTTATCCTTGCCAGTAATTCCCGCAGACTGAAAGGTTTGGTGATGTAATCATCGGCTCCCAGCTCAAGTCCCAAAACCTTGTCAATTTCTTCACCTTTTGCTGTTAACAGGATGATCGGAGTATCCACTCCCTTTTTGCGGGCATTCCTGCAAATATCTAACCCCGAAACACCCGGAAGCATGATATCGAGAAGGATCAGGTCGTATTTATTTTCCAGTACTTTTTGAAGTCCTGTGTTTCCTTCGGTTGCAGTATCAATTTCGTAACCTTCGAATTCCAGGTTGTCTTTCAGTCCGTTCACCATGTTCGGTTCATCCTCAACAATCAAAATTTTCTTCATAGCGGCAGGGTTATTTAATTGGGAAAAGGAGTCTGAAAGTTGATCCGGCTCCCGGTGTACTTATAACTTTTACATCGCCACGATGGGCTTCCATGATATGCTTCACTATGGCAAGTCCTAGCCCCGAACCTTTGACTTTATTCGCAAGGTTTTTTTCGGTTACCCGGAAAAATTTATCGAAAATATATTTCTGATTCTTTCCCGAGATCCCGATGCCATGATCCTCTACTTCAATCCAGACGAATTTGGTATCGATGCCTGTCCTGACGGCTATATCCTTGCTGTCACCGCTATATTTCATCGCATTGTCGATCAGGTTAATAACCGCATCGGTTGCGGCTTCCTTATCCGCATTGATCTGAGGCAGATTTTCACCGGGTTCATAACTGAATTTAAATCCTTTGTTATCCAGGGTATATCGGAAACCGGATGAAGCTTTTTCAGCAATTTCATTTATACTGCAAGGCTCAGGTGTGTATTTTCTTTTCTTATTCTCAATTTGCGAAAAACTCAGGATCCGGTTCACCATGGCTGACAGCCGGCTGGTTTCGTTCAGGATCACATTATAATATTCCTTTACTTTTTCAGGAGTTTTAATACGTCCCATCTCAAGTGTTTCTACATACATGCTGATTAATGCAAGCGGCGTTCGGATTTCGTGCGAAACACTTGAAACAAAGTCACTTTTAAGTTGCGAAAGTTCAAGCTGTTTTTTGATATTCCTGAATATCAGCCATGCCCCGGCAAGCATCATAATGTCCATAAAGCCTATCACCAACAGGTTCTTTTTCATCCGGTCCCTGGCAAGCTCTGCAATAGTGATATCCCTGAGTTCAATACCCATTTCGTAATTTGAAAATAACCAAAACGGTCTCTTTTCAGTGATCGGCCCAATTAAACTTTGTTTCACCGAGGAATAGAACGGTTCAGGATCGCCGACCCGGTAAGCGGTTATAAAGAATTTCCCTCGGGCTACTTCCTGTATTTTCGGATCCAGGACCTTGCCTATGAATTTTTCAGGATCGATGATAAGCAGGTTGATTAATACGTCCTCCCCGCTTTTTGTAAGAAATGCAATCCATTGCTCATTCCTGACCGGCTGATCGATGATTTCAATTTTACGGTATCCTCCCCTGAAATAAGTAAGCAGCCGTTTTAAGGTGCTTTCTGATTTCAATAGTTCGGAATGGATCTTATCCACCCTGGATGACTGATATAAAGAATCAGGAAAGGCTGAAACAAAGTGCAGCTTTGTATTGAACTGAAGGAGGGTTTTTATGGCAGGAGATTCATCAATGATCTTTTGTATTTCTTCCCACTTACCCTGAGTAGCGCCTTCAATGCGATTTGCCTGGTTACTTAATATATCGTCTGAATACTGATTAATTGAATATAAAATGGCATCCAGCTGGTTCCTGTATATATCCTGAATATCCTTCTCATTCCGGCGAAGCCTGCCTATCTCGAATATTGAGAATATAAGTACAGGCAGGATGATTATCGCCAGAATGAGAAGGCCTATTTTTCTAACCTGAGATTGCATGCCGGATTATTTCAATAAAGATAAAGAAAATCCGCGGTGACAACTTTTAATAATTGCCGTTCTTGATTTCTTTCCAGTACTGGATGTATTTTTTCTGCGAGATCAAACCTACAGGTCCTTCATAGATGCCGCCTTCACCGCCGGTATCAAGTACCCTGACAGCAATAACATTTTTCTGTCCCTTCTTTAATAAACCTGCCGGCAGATAGTAGCCTCTGAAGGCATTGTATTCCTGTCCGCTCAACGGCTGGTTTTTGGTTCTCGGCGGGAAAAACCCGGTCGATCCGACAAGTGTGCCGTTTATGTATACCTGGTCCATATCATCGATTTTCCCGAGGACAATGATCATCCGTTCATCGTCTGTGCCGGAATAAGTGAATGTTTTCCGGTACCAGCCATAACCGTTATAGTCTCTGAATCCCTGGTCCTCCCACCTGGCCGGAACAAATATGTCTTTCCAGTCGCTATCGTCATAAGCGGCATCCTTCCGTTTCAGATCATCGCCTTCCCTGAATTTCCAAACTGTCTGAAGGTTCACATCCAGGTCTACGGAAGTTTTTCCGCCGTAGATGCCGACTTCGCCTCCGACAATTCCGCCGGCCTGCTCCGTGTCGTAAACTTTCACTGCAATTACATTCACTCCGTCGAACCGGATAAGGTCTTCGGGCAGGTAATAGATTCTCTCGGCATTATATGCGGTGAAATAATTGGGAGGAAAACCGCCTGTCGATCCTATTTTGCGACCATTCAGATACACTTCATCTACATCGTCGATGTATCCGAGGTTGATATAAAGCATGCGATTTTTAAGACTCGATGAAATATTGATCTTTTTGCGATAAAATGCATAACCATTGTAACCATTGAATCCCTGGTCTTCCCAGGAAGAAGGGACTTTTATTTTTTCCCAGTCGCTGTCGTCATAGTCGGGTGCTGCCCACTTATCGTCAATTCCTATTGAAAATGACCATTCTCCTTTAAGGCTTTGCAGAAGAGACAGCTTTTCGTAACCTGCAAAAGAGGTAGCAGGTACCAAAAGCATTGATATTGTGAAAAGTATAATTGCTCTCATAATTTTGAAATTTATTGAAATCATTATTGATCTTGTTATTCTTAATCTTCTTCAATTACAAACGAATCGTAGATGAATTGCCAGAACGACTGGCTTGTGTAATGCTTGTGGCGATACCGGCGGTAATTTTCAGCAGACATAATGCCTACAGGACCTTCATAAATGCCTCCTATGCCCTGTCCGTCGTAAACTCTTACTGCAAGCGTATTGCTTCCTCCGCGTGTAAGCAGATCGCTGTCGATTTTATAAACTCTTCTTGCATTGTATTCTGCGCCTTTGCCCCAGTATTCGCCATCGTGTTTCAGATCAAATACCCTTCCTACAAGTTTCCCGTTAAGATAAACCTCGTCAACATCATCAATTTTACCCAGGCAGAGGTAGATATCTTCATTATTGAAGTTTTCTGGCACCTTGAAATTAACCCTGTACCATGCGTATCCGTCATAATTATGCAATACTTCGTTTTCCCATGCAGCGGGTACCTGAATTCGTTTCCAGTTTTTGTCATCATACTCTCTGAGCCGCCAATCTTTATTGTCACCAGCTTTGATTTTCCAACGTCCTGTGAAATTGAGCGAAAGAAGTTCGGTTTCCTCGTCATAATACACCCCGATTGGTCCATTAAGGATTCCACCTTCCATCTGGGTATCATAAACCTTTACAGCTATAACATTTTCGCCGTTTTCATTAAGGTACCCTGCCGGAATATTGTATTTTCTTACATTTCCATAAGCAGTAATCATGTCGGGAGGAAACGACCCGTTGCGGCCAAGCACCTTTCCGTTCAGGTATACTACATCCACATCATCTATCCTTCCAAGCATAAGATAAACCGGACTATTTGCAGGAATGTTTCCCGCCTGGAAGGTCTTCCTGTACCATGCATAGCCGTTATAATCCTGATAACCCTGGTCTTCCCAGGAATCAGGGACCATGATCTGATCCCAATCGCTGTCATCGAACTGAGGGTTGGCCCATTCGTTGTTATCACCGATGGTGAACTTCCAGCTTCCGGACAGCGAAATTATTTTGCGCAGATCCTCTGCGTTGCCTGAGAAAGAGGTGAGAAATAATACAGGTAACAGAACTGAGATTTTAAGTAATATTGATTTCATAGACAATTGATTTATAGTATTTGGTTTCTAAAATGCCACAAGAAAGAAGTTCATATTCTTACCTGAAAAATTAACCAGTGCCGACGGGGCCTCAGACTTTTGTTGCGACGTCTCTTCCCTGTCTGATTCCGTCATGGTTTGGGTTTGTGCAGGTAAATAAACGGTGTTGCATGAAACAGTCCGGAAATCCTGTCTTTGATTTGCCAGTCCTATGAACACGAGGACCATTGCTGCCATGGTTAAAACGACCGGTTTCATTTTTTTTAAATTTTGATTAAACATTTTGGGTGAAATTCCACAACAAAAATACGTTGGTCGTTGCCGGTATGCTGTCACAACGGGGTAAAGAATTGTCACGAATTGTCACGGAAGTGTAAAAACTTTAACCACCTCACCCCAACCCCTCTCCTAAAAGTCGTGCAGTCGTGCAGTCATGCAGAGTTCCAATCCCGTCATCCTGAGCGGAGTCGAAGGAAACGATGTACAAATTACGAAAGCACACCTCACCCCAACCCCTCCCCGCTGGGCGAAGTCTGCGACTTCGTCCTATGTAATAAGTAGTTTGTAACTACAGGAAGAATTGAAGGATGGTAGTCGCAGACTACCCCTTATAAGAAGCGTAGTTGCAAACTACGCTTAGCAATACGATTTACGAGTTACGAAAACCACCTCACCCCAACCCCTCTTCCCGCAAAGCGGGACAAGCTCTAAAAGAGAGGGGAAGAAGGATTTTGCAAATGTCGGTTCATTGTTTTTTTATGTTGTTCAGGAATATTTTATGCTCACATAAGGGAAAAAATACCTTCAGTATTTTTCAAAGCACTGCGATTTCAATGACGGATGCAACTAACGTAAATGCCCTGTAGGGGCAAAATCTTTGTAGTAAAAGTATATAATGTATTATAATCAGCAGCGTAGCTGTGAAATCAAACAACCCGTTCGCCTTTGTGGTTATTATTCAGCAACCTTTAAATTCCGGAACCAGCCTTCTGATCCGTTGCCTACCCAGAATCCGATTTTTCCACTCTCCCTGGTACTTAACTGGGTAATTACAAGCGACGGTTCCGAAGCATCATTTACATAAACTTTTACTTCCGGATAATTCACAGTAAGTTTCATATGAAACCAGTCGTCCGGATCAGGAACAGGATTTACTTTGTTTTCATATTTCCCCGGAAATTTGGTTCTCAGAAGCGACCAATCGTTATCCGGCATAGATACGTACTGAACGGAATGCGTATTACGTGCCGGGTTTTTAAAATTAAACGGCCGGAAGTAAACGGCATCATAATGGGAATTGTCCGTTCCATGGAATGCAATACCGACAAAACTCTGACCCTGTGCATTTTTCCCTTTTACATCCAGTTCAATAGTTCCATTCTTAAAGTCAGAATTGTTTATCCAGAGCAAACCATTATCAGGAGCGGCATTCAAATGTATAATATCATTGTCAAATTTTACTTCCCGGTTGTATACAGTCGAATTCTCCTGATTTACACGAATTGTACCGGCTGTTTGCTGTGTAAAAACAGGAGCGCATAAAAGCAGTCCTGCAGCCAGAATGAGAAACCTGTTAGTATTCATAACTTTTTATAGCAAAGTTATTAAAAATGAAGTTAATATAGGTTGATTTTTTGCCACGTGACTGCATGACTGCATGACTGCATGACTGCAAGACTGCACGACTGCACGACTCTACAGTGGCCAATCAATCCCTGCTTTCCTTGCCTGCCGGTGCTGATCGGGACGGCGGATGTTGTATAACCTGCCTTCTTTCATAAATTTGGCACCTGTTTGCTTAAAATGAAAAGGGATCCCATGTTTAACGCATTGATTCTGCAGATCCAGTACCCATTCGTAATTGCATATCCGGGCTTCATTTCCGGATTCTCCCCCGACGACAACCTCCTCAATGCATGGCTTCAGCCAGCGTGAAATATTCATTTTATCCAGAAGCGGTTCGCAAATAATTGCCTTGTGCCTGACAGGAACATCAAGTAAAATAGGAAGCCGGTAATCTGCCCTGTCCTGATTTTCGCAGGTAGAACAAATGGTGACGTTGGGATAACCCTCCCCCCAGTCCGATGGCAGGTTAACATAAAACCTGTGGATTCGCTTTGTTATAATAAAAAAATCCAGGTCCTTCCTGAACCGGATCATCTGCCATGCCTCAGCACGCCATTCATCGGCATCCTCAAGAAAAAAATCAGAAGTAAAGCAGGTAAAGACTGTTTCTCCGGGTTTTATTTTATACCCTCCGCTACGGGACTTTTTCAATGGCATATTGAATCCGACATTACGGCTAACAATTGATGCATCCCGGTCGTGCCTTGCATCAATACGGTAAACATAGCAATTTCTGCATCCTTCGCTGATCTTGTGACAACCGTGCCAGGGGTTCCATTGCATAGAGAAATGTTTTGGTGAAGATAGTGTTTTAGTCTTGTAAGAAGTCATGCAGTCATGCAGTCATGTACGCAGTCATGCAGTCGTTAAGTCTCTTCCACTCTTCCATTCTTCCATTCTTCCATCATTCCATTTTTCCACTCCTC
>DATAEX010000414.1:0-2865 GCA_036257765.1 Bacteroidales bacterium | reverse complement strand
CTGAATTCAACAGGCATGGTGACAGTAGTTGACACAGGACGACCGTTTTGAGACGCAGGTTTCCAACCTTTTATCAGTTTGGTTACCCTGAGTGCTTCTTTATCCATATCAAACTGTATTCCCCTGATAATCTTAGGATCTGTCACTTCACCATTTGTATTTATTGTATAAATTACCAGTACTGTTCCTGCCAGACCTGCAGTTTTGGCTTCGTAGGGATACTGCAAATTATCTTGAATAAATTTATAGAGCGCAAGTGTACCACCTGGATAGGCAGGCAATTCTTCTACCAAAACAAAATTCCCATCTGAGTCTGATTTTTTCGGGTGATCTTGAACAGATCTGTCTTCGAGTGCAAGTTTATTTCCCTGGTTGAAATCAATGGTTAAAATATCCTGCTCCAATAGGAAATTCAAATTAGAATTTTTTCCCATATTTCCCACAGCAGTTTCCTGAGTTCTAAATCCAGTAATAGATACTATAAGTACATCTCCAGGACCACTTACAATAAGTTCATAGTTTCCCTGATCATCTGTAATGGTTCCCGTGGTTGTACCTTTTATCAGCACAACAGCTCCCGCAATAGGCTTACCTGAAAACCTGTCGCTTACATTTCCTTTGACAATAAGATCTTTATCGCCGGTCTGACTGATCAACGGCGGATTAGCAAATGCCAGCAGCAGTCCCACAAGCAAAGGCACGACCAGAAGTGCCTTAAGCTGCACAATTTTGGACGATTTCACATTTTTCATCATAAGGATTCGTTTTTTAATTAATGATTTGTTGAATTGATTGGTTAATATGAAGACAGGCCCACCCAGTGCTTCATTGACAAGGATGGCCTGGTAATTGCCTTTATCTTTCCCTGACTCCAATACCGCTTCATCAGCAAGGTATTCGTGGATTTCCTTGAGTGATTTTTCAAAAAGCCAGACAAAGGGATTGAACCATTGCAAAACAGTGATAATCTGAAGTATAAACAGATCAATATTGTGCCCCTGCGTCAGATGCGACTGTTCATGCATGATCACACTTTCAAGCGAATTCTCGTTAATTCTGTCGGCAGGAATAAAGATCCGGTTGAAATAGGCAAAAGGTACCATGTCGGTATCAAGCGAAATAATTTTATATCCCTTGTAATCCGAAGTTTTTGAAAGACGAGAAACTGCATGCAGATATATAGCCTGATAACCAAGCCTTGCAAGAATTATAGCAGCTCCGGCAATGTAAATCAATCCGATGATTTCCAATAAAGAATAGCCGGTCTCAGCATTTGCAGACTGAGTTAATGATGTTGCGGTTGATGGAAGGCTTTCCGGTGTTGAAAAATCGATGGCCAGATTCAGGGTTCCGGCCGCTGGCATATCGATACGGTTTGCAAGGGCCGGAAGAACCATAGAAATGATTACTGAAAACATCAGAATGAACCGGTTTAACCGGAAATGTGTGCTTTTTGACATGAAAATCCGGTAGAACAGGTAGAATACAGCAAGTGATATTGCCGATTCAATAGAATATTCAAATAGCTTATTCATTGTTTTCGTTTTTGGATTTTTTCAGTTCTTCTTCCGTAAGACGCATGATTTCCTGCAACTCCTTCATAGTCAAATTATTTTCACGGGCAAAGAAAGCTGCCATCTTCGGGAAGGAATTATTAAAATAATCCGAAAGGAATCCCTTGAAATGGACTCGGGCATAATCTTCACGGGAAACAGCAGGATAGTACTCATAAGTATTACCATATTGCCGGTGTGAAATGAACTCTTTTTTCTCAAGTACCCTGATAACGGTCGAAACCGTATTGTATGGCGGCTTTGGCTCGGGCATCCGGTCTATTACATCCTTTACAAACCCTTTACCAAGATCCCATAAAATCTGCATTACTTCTTCTTCGGCGTTAGTTAATTTTTTCATCGGGCTAAATATTCATTTGAAATTCATGAACAAATATACAACTATAAAAACAGTTTTGCAACTATTTTTACAGTTATTTAACGTAAATAATAGTTATTTATATATTAGGGTCGGACCCGTATAATAAATTGATATTTAGATCCATAAACTAAATATGCCTAATATTTAATCTATATATAGTCTTGATAGTTAGAAGAATAACAAAAATGAAATTTCAATTTTGACCCCAAAATTGAATTTTAAACAGTATAAATAGGAATAATTAGGATCTCTAATTGGGGTTATAATATAGAATACATCCTGTCGCTAACCTGTCAGGAGCAATACTTGACAGGAAGCGACCAACCCTTCCTGACAGGTCTTGAATACCTGTCAGGTTTGGGTTATAGAGAATTTTATCCGGAAGCGATTTACTTATTCAACGAATTGCAGATTTCGCGATTGATTTTTGCCACCCGCGCTGCATCCAGTTTAACCACCTTACGGTCGTACGTCATCAGCCCGTTGACCTCAATTTCCACATCGGTGGTCTGGGTATAAACCGCTGCGGAATAACACGAAGGTATCAAAGTAAGCAGTTTTTCGGCCAGCTTTACATATGCATCCGTAGCCTCTTCAGATGTTTTATATTGAACATATCCCCAGTTCCTGCCTTTTTCCCAAAGATGTCCTTCGAGAGCGAGTCCGATTCCTCCGTATTCACCTAATACGCAGGCCCGTCTACTGGTGAGCATAGCTAAAACAGGATCGGGATAATTATGTATATCCAGGATGTCACCAGTTTCATAGTGATTGCCTCCGCTCGCTGGATTTACCAATCGCGACGGATCATAATATTTTGTCCATTCTGATATTTCCTTTGTCTTGAATTGACCCCATGCCTCGTTAAAAGGCACCCAGGTAACCACGCACGGATTGGAATAGCACAGGTCGATAATTTCTTTCCATTCC
>DATAEX010000398.1:0-1638 GCA_036257765.1 Bacteroidales bacterium | reverse complement strand
ACATTGGGTATACTTATCTGCTGCCTCACCAATGTTTTTTCGATAGGTTTGGCAACACCCATTCTCTTATAAGTTATTTTCAAACTGGTATTGGGAATGCCCTTCAGTTTTTCACTAACCTGGCTTATTTCCTTCCCTTTTGTTGATTCACCATCGATCAGCAGAATGGTATCGCCTGCTTTTAATCCTGCTTTATAGGCCGGAAAATTTTCATAAGGTTCTGCGATTATGGCATAATCTCCGGCTTTCCTGATTTGAGCGCCGATTCCGCCATATTCTCCGGTTGTCATAAAAGTAAAATCGGCCATATCTTCTTCGGGAATGTATGTTGTGTAGGGATCAAGGGATGTAAGCATACCATCGATAGCCGACTTTATGAGTTTATCCGGATTGGTATCATCAACATAAAACCTGTCGAGCTCGTTAAAAAGCGAAACAAATATTTCCAGATTTTTTACAATATCGAATTCTTTATCCTTAAGCGTAACAAAACCAAAGGATCCCACTACGACAACCAGGGATAATATAATTACCACAAGCCTGGTTGATCTCTTTTTGAACCTTGCTTCCATCGATAAATGATTAAAACGTTATGATTTCAAAATTAATCCAAATAGGATTATGAAATCTATGCCTTCAGGGAAAATGCGTTAAAAAAGGTTAATACAACTCATCATCGGCCTGTTGCGAATACCTCATGGCTTGCTTGCTGATTTTTTCCACCTCATAAGCTGTACGCCAGGTGAGTTTGTTTTCATAAAGGGCAATGAGTTCATTTTTACAGGAAGGACAGATAATGTCAGTAGCAGGATTCTTAAAACAACGCTTACATAACTTCTTTAACTTTTCGGTATCTAACGACTTCATGTAATGGCATTTTGCCCGTATTGTACGAAACAGCAAAGGCAGTGGTTACAGCCTTTTGGTGAAAACTTTGAACAATACGGTCGGGAAATGCCTGTTTTCTTTGTTTCAGTTAAAGAATCAGACAATTATAGAGTACAAATAGTGTAATTATTTTTTGCAATTCTTATTCTGCTCCTTAATATACATATCGAGAGCAGTGATCATGGAAGGTGCTTCAGGCCGGGGTGCCTGAAGATCGAGCCGTAAGCCTGCATCAACAACAGCTTTGGCAGTTGCCGTACCAAAAGATCCTATCCTGATGTCATTCTGTTGAAATTCAGGGAAATTTTTCATAAGGGATTTGATGCCGGACGGACTGAAGAATACAAGGAGGTCGTAGTTAAGCACAGAAAAATCGGATAGATCACAACTGACATTATGATACAGGATAGCACGCTCGTATTTAATGCCATGCTTATCAAGTTGCTCTGTCAGCTCTTCGTGCGGCAGATCGGAGAAAGGAAGAAGGTATTTTTCTTCACCGTGACGACTGGCAATTTCGATAAGATCATTTATTGTGCCCGCTCCAAAGAATATCTTTCTTTTGCGGTAAATGATATATTTCTGAAGATAAAAGGCGACCGATTCCGAAATACAAAAATATTTCATTAAATCAGGAACTATGATCCTCAGTTCGCCACACATCCTGAAGAAATGATCAATTGCAGTCTTGCTGTTGAAGATTACCGCGGTATGAGCGAGTATGTCAACTCTTTGTTTTCTGAAATCCTT
>DATAEX010000393.1:0-4441 GCA_036257765.1 Bacteroidales bacterium | reverse complement strand
CCGGCTTGTTGCTGTATGACAGACTGGTATGAAGAGTGTCCGATATATCTACATTGTTATAACCGTAAATCCGAAGGATTTCTTCGATCACATCGGCTTCACGGGTAACATCCACACGGTATAAAGGTGCATGCAATTCATATCCCGCTGTATCTTCAGCCAGAATCTTAAAATCGAGTGAAATCAGTATTGTTCTGATCAGATCATGATCGATTTTCTTACCTATCAGCCTGTCTATATGAGCAAAGCTGACATTAACCTTTACCGGTTGCAGAGGTTCCGGATAAACATCAACTATATCTGACGATATTTTGCCTCCTGCCACTTCACAAATCAACAATGCACATCTTTTAAGAGCTGTCAGGGTTCCTTCAGGATCAACTCCCCGTTCAAACCTGAATGATGCATCGGTGCTCAGGCCATGTCTTTTTGCCGTAAGTCTTACAGAAACGGGATTAAAATAAGCACTTTCAATAAATACGTTAGTCGTTTTTTCGGTAACGCCTGAATGCAGACCGCCAAAAACACCCCCGATTGCAACTGGTTTTTCACCGTCGCAGATCATCAGATCATCAGCGGATAATTTACGCTCAACGCCGTCAAGGGTAATAAAAGGTGTACCTTCAGGAAGGTTCTTTACTATGATTTTCCGGTCACTTAATTCATCAGCATCAAAGGCATGGAGTGGCTGTCCCAGCTCGTGAAGAACAAAATTTGTGATATCGACAATATTATTTATCGGATTCATTCCAATTGAAAGCAACCTGTCCTGTAACCACTTCGGTGAAGGGCCGGTTTTAATTCCTGAAATGCTGACACCTGCGTATCTTGGACAGGATTTCGCATTTTCAATAACTACATCAACCGGAAAACTGCGATTTTCAATTTTGAAGCCTGAAACATCCGGACTTACCAGTTTAATCTCCCTGTCTTTCTTCAAAAATGCAGCCAGATCTCTTGCAACCCCAAAATGAGATGCACTATCAATACGATTCGGCGTAAGGCCAATAATAAACATGGTTTCTTCTTCGACATTGAAAAATTTTGCAGCTGGAATTCCGATCGTTGCATTATCGGGGAGCACGAGAATGCCGTCATGACTTTTGCCAAGCCCTATTTCGTCCTCGGCACATATCATTCCTTCAGAAAGCACTCCACGTAATTTGGCTTTCTTTATCTGGAAACTATCATCGCCTTTAAAAACAGTTGTCCCGATTGTAGCTACAACCACTTTTTGACCGGGAGCCACGTTTGGGGCTCCGCAGACGATATTGAGGAGGTTTTCTTCGCCTATATCGACAGTAGTAACTGAGAGTTTATCAGCATCAGGGTGCTTAATACATGTTTTTACTTCACCGATAACGAATCCATTTAGGCCGCCTTTTATTTTTTCTACCGATTCAACGCCTTCAACTTCAAGGCCTATTCCTGTAAGGGTTCTGGCAACCTCTTCAGGACTTAAATTTATATCTATATATTGCTTGAGCCAACTGTAAGAAATATTCATGTGTGTACGATTATGATGAACAAAAATAAACAATTTGCAATTACCGCATTCACTGTTCACTTCATAACCTCCGTAACAAGCCGATCATTTAAAATAATATCTTTGTAGAATAATTATATTTCATGTCAGAAAGTCAGAATCGGCCACTGATCTTAATTACAAACGACGACGGAGTTGAGGCAAAGGGGCTACAGGCGTTGATCGATACGATACATCCCATCGGAACCGTTGTTGTGGTTGCTCCTGCCGATGCCCAATCAGGAATGTCACATGCAATAACTGTTAAAGTACCCCTCCGCCTGACCAAGCTAAGGGAAGAGGAAAATCTAACGGTATATAAATGTTTTGGTACTCCTGTCGATTGTGTAAAGATGGCACTTAACCATCTTTTACCACGAAAACCCGATTTGCTGCTTTCAGGTATAAATCATGGCTCTAATTCAGCTGCCAGTGTATTTTATTCAGGCACTATGGGAGCTGCACTTGAAGGATGCATCAATGAAATTACCTCAATCGGATTTTCACTTCTGAATCTCGATCATGATGCTGATTTCTCAACTGCTCAGAATTATGCAGACATCATAACGCGGATGGTCCTTAAGAATGGACTTCCAAAGACTGTGTGTCTTAATGTTAATATTCCTGATATTCCCAATGATAAAATAGCCGGAATTAAAGTATGCAGGCAAAACCGGGGTTTCTGGCGTGAAGAATTCGATCAGCGAATAGATCCTGCCGGAAAGCATTATTTCTGGCTCACCGGAATATTCCATAATAGTGAACCTGATGCCACCGATACGGATGAATGGGCGCTGAATAACAACTTTGTTTCCGTTGTACCTCTGAAAACGGACCTTACCTGTCATGAAACACTGAATGTTCTTAATAACTGGAATTTCTGAAATGAACAAAAGTGCTCTTCAAAAATTCGATACGCTGGCTACCGGCATAATTGTCGGGATAACCGTACCGGTCATCGTTTACTTTATTATTTATTTCGCCAAAATCCAGAATATTCATACTACACTTTTTTCAAACCGGCTTCTGATAGGAAATATTATTCCCATAATTATAAGCCATTGTGTTTTACCTGACCTTGTTTTCTTCTTTATTTTTAACGGACTTAACTGGATGCAGACTGCCAAGGGTGTTTTGGGGACCACAGTTGTACTGACCGTTCTTATCTTTGCTATTAAACTGGTTTTCACCTTGATATGAAATATTATCTCATAGCGGGAGAAGCTTCTGGCGATCTGCATGCGTCGAATCTGATCAAGGCATTAAAAAAAACAGATCAGAATGCCTCATTCCGGGCTTTTGGCGGTGATCTGATGAAAGAAGCAGGTGCGTCGCTTTTTCTGCACTACCGCGAAATGGCTCTTATGGGATTAGTAGAAGTTGTCACCAAACTCGGTACGATCCGAGAACATAAAAAAGCATGCAGACAGGATATCCTGGAATGGAAACCTGATGTGCTGATCCTGGTGGATTATTCGGGATTCAATCTACCTATGGCACGGTTTGCCTGCAAAAAAAATATTCCTGTTATTTATTATATATCGCCCAAGCTTTGGGCATGGGCCCAATGGCGTGTAAAAACAATCCGGAAATGTGTTAAAAGGATGTTTGTGATACTTCCCTTTGAGGTGGAATTTTACAAACAACATGAAGTACATGCTGAATATTATGGCAATCCCGTACTTGACAGCATAACAGAGTACAGGATGACACCGGATAAAGATGGTGAATTCATCCGGAAATATGCAGCCGGTAAACCCATCATTGCCTTGCTTGCCGGCAGCCGGAAACAGGAAATCAATGCCCTTCTTCCTGAAATGCTTGCAATAATACCTGATTTTCCTGATTATAAATTTATTATAGCAGGTGCACCTTCAATAACTAATGAATATTATCAAGGGCTTATAAAGGACAATCCGGTTGATATTGTATTTAACCAGACTTACAATCTACTCAGTCATTCTGCAGCTGCAGTGGTTACATCAGGTACCGCAACGCTCGAGACAGCTTTACTTAACGTTCCTGAGGTAGTAATTTATAAGACCAATCCTGTCACTCTGTTTATCGGACGCTTTTTAGTAAAGGTTAAGTTTTTTTCTCTTGTAAACCTTATTCTTGATAAAGAAGCTGTTAAAGAACTGTTGCAGGAAAACCTTTCATACGATATCAGTCTGGAGTTGAAAAAAATACTTTCTGATGAATCATACCGTCTGAATATGCTGAACGATTTTAAAAAGTTGAGGGAAATACTCGGGAATCCGGGAGTGGCTGACAGGGTAGCAACCCGCATCAGTCAAATAATGAAATAACTGAAACTCTCATGAAGATTTTATTCAGTATTTGCTTTATCATACTTACTTTATTTTCCGGTGCCACTGAAATTAAAATCGGTCTGTTTTATGGAAAGAATATTGAATCAATTGTAATATCGGTGGTTGAAGGCGAATACTCGCTTTGTGGAAATTTCTCGGTAATTCGTTCTATTGAAAGCGGCTCAATTTTTCAGATCGATCAATCGGATTCTAAAATTTATATTCACGATGCCGATGCATCATTTGGCCCTTTTGAACGGGTAACTTTTGTTCCAAAAAGCAGGAATGCTATTTTCTCAGTAAGGCCGGTGTTTCCTGCATTAATGGCAATAGAATCGGACGACCGTATCGATATATTAGCAGAAGGCAGCTTTCTAAAACTGATTAATTCGATAGATATTGAAAAATATATTGCAGGAACTGTGGAAGCTGAAGGTGGTTCAAACGCTATGCCCGAATATTACAAAGCCCAGGCCGTTTTAGTGCGGACCTTTGCAGTGAGAAATTACTACCGGCATGCTCAACAGGGATTCAATCTTTGTGACGACGTACATTGTCAGGCTTATAAAGGTAAGAGCAGGATGAACAAGCAAATATATTTTTC
>DATAEX010000392.1:0-3006 GCA_036257765.1 Bacteroidales bacterium | reverse complement strand
ACCTGGCAAGCCATTCCTACTTCAATCTCGGGGGTGAAGGTTCCGGCGATGCCATGGATCACGAATTGCAAATCAATGCCAGTTATTACACTCCCACCGATGATACAAACATTCCTACCGGAGAGATTTTAAACGTTATTGGAACTCCGATGGATTTCACAGTCGCCAAAAAAATCGGGAAAGATATTAATGCCAATTTCGAGCAATTAAAATTCGGCAATGGATACGACCATAACTGGGTTCTGGATCATCCCGTTAATGCTCTTGGACTTGCTGCCACAGCTTATGATCCAAAATCAGGAAGGGTTATGGAAGTGCTCACCACACAGCCCGGCGTACAGTTATACACTGCTAACTGGATGGATAACGAACCCGGTAAAGGAGGCAAAAAATACCAGAAACGATGGTCTTTCTGCCTGGAAACCCAACATTTTGCCGATGCCATAAATAAACCCCATTTCCCTTCAATAATCCTTAATCCCGGCGAAGAATACAGGCACAGTTGCGTACACCGCTTCAGCACCAAGGCATAAAAGTCGTGCAGTCTACAGTCGTGCAGTCGTGCAGTCATGTGCTAGGTCATCCTGAGCGGAGTCGAAGGATGGCCGGGCAGTAATGCAGCCATGCAGTCCGACCATTCGGCCGAGGTTGTACCTCGGTCGGATTATGCTATCAGGTTGCACCTGATGAGTTGAATTTTTTATTATCTTCAAACCCACACATCAATTATCCAGTGTCAAGTATCAAAACTTCAAACCAAAACATATGACTAATAAAAATCAGAGCTACCTGTTCCCGCTGATCGTAATGGCCTCGTTGTTCTTTCTTTTCGGATTCATTACAACTATGAACAACTCATTGATCGATTATCTCAAAAGTGCATTTAATCTCAATGAAGTTGAAAAACAATTACCCAATACATTCTTTTACGGAGCCTATATTCTTTCAATTCCCGTTGGGTACCTGCTCAACCGGATAGGATATAAAAATGGTGTACTTGCGGGTCTTTTTCTTGTCAGTGCCGGATTTTTCCTGTGCATCCCCGGAGTTGCCGCCGGCTATTACGGATTCCTGAGCGCTGTATCCGTGTTTGCAATAGGTGTCGTTTTACTTCAGGTTGCAGCCAATCCTTATGTTAACGCCCTTGGTAGTCCCGAAACTGCTGCCAGCCGTCTCACGCTTACAAATGCATTGAATTCTCTCGCAACTGTTATAGCACCGTTGTTTGTATCCATGCTTATCGTTTCGGCCAATACAGGAGGAGCTTCTGATCCAAAAGCGGTGCAAGGCCCCTTCGCAGGAATAGGGATTGTTACACTTGTCATTGTTGCAATCATGTTCTTCCTTAAGCTGCCTGAAATAAAAGAAGGCGAACAGCGGGCAGATGGAACCGTTAAGAAATACAAATCCAGCGCTTATCAATACACTCACATGTGGTTGGGTTCGCTTGCCATATTTGTGTACATGGGTGTTGAAATCGGCATTCCCAGTTTTTTTGCTGATTATTCGTCAGGACTCGGCTTTGAATTTGATGGTGAAATGCGCACCCGATTGCTGGCGTATTATTGGGCAGGTCTTATGGTTGGCCGTATTGCCGGGATTTTTATTCTAAGAAGGTACACGGCTAGTCAGATACTTAGTGTTTGTGCAGTATTAGGCGCCGCTATGCTTTTAGTCTCACTGTTGATTGGAGGAGGTGATACAAAATGGATTTCATTGGTATTATTCCTGGGCACAGGTTTATTCCATTCCATTATGTGGCCTTGTATTTATAATTTGGCTCTTGAAGATCTCGGGCCCCACTCAAAAGTTGGCTCGGGTGTTATTGCCACATCGGTAATCGGAGCAGCAATACTTCCCATTATCATGGGTGGCATACAGAAAGAGATTGGTCTCATTGTAGCCATTTGTTGCCTGTTTATCTATTACGCCTATATCACATTCTTTGCGGTGAAGGGATCGAAGATCAGGTAGTCTGCGTTCTGCCTCACCCCGGCGATGCAAATCTTCGTATATGTTTAAACTCAACCCTTTCCGGGTTGATGAAGATGCACATCTAATAACCGTGGGTTTCACCCACGGTTATTCAGATCAGCCACTTTCGTGGCTGCGGTGAAGTCTCAACCCCTGCCTCCTCTCCTGAACATAAAAACCCCGAAGTTTTAAACCCCGGGGTAAACACAATGAAAAAGACGTGATTTAAACTAACTTTTGTGCTCTGAATTTTATTTCAACAAAGGAAGTGCTTTTATCTATTTTAGTTTCCAAAATCCATATTTTACAGAAGGTACCAGACAGCGTCTTTACGAGCCAAACCTGATTGGATTTCAGGTTCAAAGCAAACTGCTGTAAATCTTCACTTTCGGGATTTACATCATAAGATTCAAAATATGATTGCGCACTTTTACTATCCTCAAATTCATCGGAAAGGAAAAAACGCTTTTCCAGATCCGGATTCGAGAGGAATGGAGACATTATATCTCCTGTTAAATTGGTCTGCGGGATAATAATAAAATCAGCATCAGTTTTCGGAAAATCGGCCAGCTTAAGCGCATCGACCGAGAAACCTTTGTTTTCTCTTGAATTTATTGTAAATACTTGTGATCGCCCAACTTCTGAAGAGGGCACTCTTTCCATCGACAAATCTTCTTCTTCACATGATACAAAAAAGATCATTAACCCAGACAATACTGCAATAACTAAATTTTTCATCAGGTACGTTTTAACAAATTAATAATTACCGAAACGGCTTTCCAATTTCTTTGTGCAAAAAACGGACTTTTTTTTCTGATTATTTTCGAACGTTTGATGATATGCCTCACCAGGGCGGCAACAAGAGTTTAATCATTGCACGCTACCAATATAGTAAGGATCTTTAATTGCTTCAAGGAATGTACTGTATGCTTCTCCACTTGAATTCACCCTCCAGTCAAGTTCCTTTTTAATGTTAAACCATGTAAATATTTTAATCCGCGGGTAATCATTCTTCAGTTGCGTGAATGCCTC